>JAGQWV010000968.1 GCA_020437045.1 Saprospiraceae bacterium
ATAACTATAGATCACCAACGGATCCCGGGCACCCGGATCGCGACCTTCATGTGACCAAAATCGCTTACCATCGACAAATTCCATCACCCCATTATTATCCAGATCTACCCATAGCGGGCTGTGACCCTGAGACCAGGTGCTGTCAATCAGATGTTTTTCCCAGGAGCGGTGTTTTCTTCCTTCCTTGATCTGTTCCACCCAATAGACCCCATAATCGTGGCCCATGGCATAGATAAGATCATTATCGCCATCATCATCTACATCGGCTACAATAATGGGAATCGAGGTGCGTCCCAGATCGAAATCGGGATGCCATATCCAGGCCGTATTGGTCGGATCTTTTGGCGCTTCATACCACCCGGTGATGCCGACATAGTCACCTCTGCCATCTCCATCAATATCGCCAAATCCGTTGCCATGTCCCACGCCCTCTTCGCCAATTTCATGGTGGATGAAATGGGGCTCTACCCCCGCCTCGGCTGGTGCCAGTTGATACCAGGCATTAAAATACCAACCATTAGGCAAGACATCCAACTCACCGTCGCGGTTGATATCATATAGACGTCCGGTCTCCATAGGTCCGGGCTGATCAACAATATGTTTAGTCCAGGGGCCCAACGATGCTCCCGGATGCTCGAGCCAATAAATAGATTTACTGCGAAAATTACAATGCAGTATATCCATCCACCCATCCCGGTTGATGTCCATCGGCAAATGCGAGTATCCATCGGGTCTTCCATTGATCACATCGACGTCCGCAACAAAGTGCTTTTCCCAACCGGGAGCTTCATACCAAAAAGCACCGGAAACGATGTCCAGGTCGCCATCGTGGTCGACATCAAAAACCACACAGGAGCTAAATATGGATTGAATGTTGATCACATGAACCTGAAATTGCTTTTCGTAAGATTCATCTTGTCCAAATAGAACCAAAGGCATGATCAGCCCCAACCAAAAAATGTACTTTCTTCCCATCCTATAAAATTTAAACAGTCTTCTTTTTTCTACATCTAACTTCTATCTTCCGAATGCCTTTTCGGTGATCTTGCCGGCAACCTGGTCCAGATCAATGCCTACAACTTCTTTATTAGTCTTCTGCACCACATCTACCCAGTCCTGAGGCAATTTTTGGGCTCCAAGGTAGGCTCCCAAAATGGCCCCAGTGACGGCACCTACCGTATCATTGTCGCGACCATAATTGACCACAAATTCGATCGTCTTTTTAAAATCGCCCGCACCAAACTCGATAGCAGTGAGGTTAATCAAATGAATTTCACCGGCATGAAAAGGAATATCCTGCAATTTCGCATCCAACAATTCATATGCTTTTTCGGTTTGAGCGTAGTACAATTCTGAATAAGGATAATTAACGGGGATTCTCAATGGTGCATCGATATCAGCCTCGGTGAGGCCTTTGGCATCATACACAATTTGCCGGGCATCCTGATAAAAACGATTTGCAATCCGCCCCACCAGGCGACTCTCAAAATAATGCTGTGGATCAACGGTCCGGGTGATTTGTCCTATATCTTCCACCGTAATGCCTGGTTGCATCGCTTTTGATACATAGGCTGCGGTGAGTCCGGTGATGTCCCGGGCATATCCGAGATCAAAGAGACTCAGCTGGAAACTTTCCTGATAAGCTTTGGCTGGATTGGCTGGATAATATACTCCCACGGCTGGGGCATAAAGCATCCCGGCGCAAGCCATCTCCCCTCCATAAAACCGGTTTGCCGCATCCCGAAAACCATCGATATCACCATCGACATAGGGTTTGGCCACTTTTGCCCATTCCTGCAGCCAGGTCATGTGTTGCATCTGCTTCTCCATTTCTTCCGGTCCAAAATCATCACTTTGCTTAATATCTTCTTTTTCAGCGAGATACAGATTGATAATGTATTGAGCAAAAGCTTTACTGTCGAGCTTTTGAAGGTCCTGCTGTGACATAAAATCCGCGATCAGAAACTTCCACCGGGTATCATCCGTAGTACCACCAGCGGGCAGATTATATGCCCATGGCCCTTCGGGTGAACCTTCTCTGATTACCGGGTCGGGGCTACTTATATATCCTAATTGGGTCACGATGACCTTACGATCCCACATCTCCGTTGGCGCACCCATGGCATCTCCTATAGCCGAGCCTAAAAGCATCCCCAAAACTTTATCCTGGTATATCGATTTACTTAAAGTACTGTCTCCTAAGGCCTGAGGTGATTCCAGCACTTTCTTTGGTACCGGAAAAACCGATTTCTTGGACGACAATTCCTTTTTGCATGCCACCATCATGAAGCAGAGGAATAAAAAAAGATAAGTAGTAGTACTTCCAGATGTCATAAATATACACTTGAGCCAGTGTCCTAAAACGGGAAAACTATTTTCCATAGAATCTTATTCTCCTATGAATGCTACATCATTTTTTGATCTAACCTCACCGGATCGATTCCAGGTATTGCTGTCTAAAGTTAATCATTTAGTCAGGCTATGCTATTTAAAAATCTACTGTTCCCACAACTCCTCGAGGGTATAAGGAGAGCCCTCAATCGTCCAGATGGATCCATCGATAAAGCGGAATCCTCGATCCATAGCCGCTATTCTTTGCATCTGATCCTCTGTCAACTTAATTTCAGCAGATCGGAAATTTTCCCGAAGCCGGTCTGCATTACTGGACTTAGGTATCACTGCACTACCCCTCTGGATCGCCCAGGCAATCAGCACTTGTCCTACCGTGCAACCTTGCTCCCCGGCAACTTCTATGATGGCCGGCTGCTTTAGAAGGCTTGGGTCTTCCGCCTTGCGAACCCGGGCCGGACGATCCAGCGAACCAATGGGTGAATAGGCGGTCATGACGATCCCTTCGTCTTTACAATAGTTGAGGATTTTCTTTTGTTGAAGGAAAGGATGCGATTCCACCTGATTGCATTCAGGTTTAATTCCACCCTTCGCTATGAGGCTTTTAATTTTTGGAATATTGAAGTTTGAAACTCCAAGATGCCGGCAAAGACCTTCTTCCTTAAGGGTGGCCATAGCATTCCAGGTTTCAATCAAAGGAATATCTTTTAGACTTAAGAATTCATCTCCTTTTTTTGGAAAAACCACATCCGGCTTTAAAGCCACTGGCCAGTGCATCAGATAGAGGTCGATGTAATCGATACGTAAATCTTTCAGAGTTTGCAGGAGGTTCGGTCTTACGGCTTCTGGCAAATGGGCATTATTCCAGAGTTTGGAAGTAATCCATAATTCCTCCCTTTTTACATCACCGTTACTAATGGCATCGGCAATCGCCTCTCCAATTTCATCTTCATTTTCATAGCGGGCCGCACAATCAAAGTGTCTGTAGCCAATTCTGATCGCTTCCCTTACGGCATGATAAGCATCCCGGTTATCGCTTTTCCAGGTGCCCAAACCTAGCAGGGGCATCCTATCGCCATTCGTATAAGTAAAATATGTCATTTCTTGAATTCTAATTTTTCTCAAAATAACAGATTAAACCTAAAAGGCAAATTCGCACTCATTGAGCCGAATAAAAACAGTGGCCAAGAATAATTCCCGCCACTGATTATAACCATACCCACTTATTCGATAAAAACACCTGTTACTAATATTATATCGAAAAAGCAAACAGATTCTGAAGAACGAATACCTTAGATTTTAGATTTTTTCGGGCATGATCATATAATTAAAATATTCTATATTTTTATTCAAATTTTTCGAATACTTGTCATTTTCTCATACCTTATCCTTTAC
>JAGQWV010000969.1 GCA_020437045.1 Saprospiraceae bacterium
CTGCCTCGATGAATCAGCTTACTTGCCTGATACCAATCATCTGGATAATACGCCGATAAAATATATTCGGGTGAACTTTCATTTTATGAATGCAGAAGACAGCACCAAAAATTATAACGGTGCACGGGCTAAGCGATTTGCCCGTCAATTGATCGAAGCAGCTACGGGTGGTTTAGAGAAGAATACAAAGATGTTGTTACCCCAGAATAATCAGACGCCGGTATTACCTGTACGTTATCGTTATCAAATAGCTACTTCCCGTGGCTACGAGCAGGACAGTGGAATTTATTGTCACTACGACGATCGCTTATATTGGTTTGTAAGCCGGGGTAAAAACCGGAATAATTACGATCGGGATGTACTTCAGACCTATGGTATAGGAATGGACTCTATTATAAATCTTTTTATAATGCCTCATCATCCGGATAGCGTGCTGTCCGAGAGCTATAGTGTTACTTCAGCCGGTATTGCTTTGGGGGCGGGAGTCAAACTTTCCGGGATTTTTGAAACCAGAAAGGAGGCCTGGGCTTTCCGAGGACTAATTAATCATGAAATCGGCCATGTACTCGGGCTTCGACATACCTGGAATACTAATGATGGATGTGATGACACACCAAAGAATCCCAATTGTTGGAATGTGGATTTACCACCGCCCTGTGATACAGCAGCTTCCAATAATTTAATGGATTATAATGCCAGTCAAAGTGCATGGTCTCCCTGTCAAATTGGTAAAATTCAGATGGCAATGGCCAAGGAAAATAGTCTGGTTCGTAAAATGCTCATTCCTAACTGGTGTCATCTTGACCCCAATAAAACCATTATAATCACGGATACCATTCAATGGCGGGGAGCCAAGGATTTGGAAGGCAATCTGGTCATTGGACCAGGAGGAGTGTTGGAGGTTTTTTGCCGGCTTTCAATGCCACCAGGCAGCGAAATACAGGTACAAGAGGGAGGAAAATTGGTTCTTCACAGTGCTCGATTACACAACGCTTGTGGAATGGACTGGAAAGGAATCACCGTGTCCCAGCGTAAAACTAATCCAGGTACCGTGGTTTACGCGGGTGACACCCGGATAGAAAATGTCCCATCTTCTTCGGAAATGCAGGAATAATCAGATTGTCCAGATCTTTAGCTGATTGTTGATCACCGGCAAATATCGGAGATAAGAATAAAAAGCGACGTGAAAATCTTTACTAAGCTATTTTTTACGACTAACTTTATCGAAACCTCAATTTGCGTATTTTTTTATGTTAAACATCCATTCTTTCATCAGGGATGATCCATATTACAAAAAATTGAAGGTCCATGACCTTCTTTTTGTAGAGTACAAGTGTTTAGTCGAAGAAGTCAAGGCAGGTATCTGGTCGGATGTCAATTATTTTGTGTTTGTGACCAGTGGAAAGAAAATGTGGAAAAGTATTTATAATGAATATGTGGTTATTAGCGGCGACTCCCTTTTTGTTAAAAAAGGAGCTAATCTGGTTCATCAATATTTTGACGAAGACTACTGCGCTCTAATGATTTTTATCCCGGATGATTTTATTGTACAGTTTTTGAACCGGTTTTCTTCTGTGATACGAAATGACTTGCAAACAAATCATGAATCAGATGCAGTTATTCGTATTCAGTTGGATCAATATCTGAGTGGTTATGTTAATTCATTGGCTTCTTATTTTGATTCTGAAATTTATCCCGACAAACATCTGCTTAGCCTAAAATTTGAAGAATTGTTATTAAATATTTTCACCCGTCCGCTGCATAGACCAGTAGCTGAATATTTAGGTAGCTTGACGAAAGATAAAACGAAAGACTTTAAACAGATGCTGGAAGAAAATTTTGCCTACAACCTAAAGTTGGAAGATCTGGCAACACTCTGTAATATGAGTCTCAGTACATTTAAAAGAACATTTAACGACATCTATCAAACCTCACCGGGAAAATGGTTGTCTGAAAGAAGGCTGGACCTCGCTGCCCATTTATTAAGAAATTCTGATAAAACCATTAGTCAAATATCTTTCGAGAGCGGTTTTGAGGACGCCTCCAGTTTCGGTCGTGCTTTCAAACAAAAGTATAAGCAGACACCTTTACAGTACAGGAATCCATAGAAATGCTGCGCCGTCCGCTTTTCGATTTGCATGGCACCAGCATAGGTTCACCGTGCCTTGAGCTGGTATTTTCGCTACGCTATTCTGCCGACTTAATTTATCCGGGATTATTATAATGCCGGTTTATAGTACTGGACTTTTTTTTCGCAGATATCCCCTTTTTTAAGGTTTGAACCAAAATGCACATTTTCTGGTCTGAATTGCTTATTCGACCGGTACCCACCGCTCTATCTTTGTCTTGTTATTAATTATTAAAATCCAAAAAACATTAAAAATGGAAACGATGACAAACACAATTAACGGTTTAAATCCAGAAGCAATCGCCCAGACTGTGGGTGCTATTCAAAACAATCCAAAAATAGCCGGTTTTGAATTGAGAGCGAAAAACATTTGGATCACAGGAGGTCACAACCGGAGTTTTATTCAAGATTTTTATGGAGCCTGTCAAGAAGATACTTCCAGAAATGAACCATTTATTTACGATAATGATGAACCACCAGTATTGCTTGGTGAGAACAAGGGTGCAAATCCAGCTGAAGTGATCCTACATGGTTTGCTAGGGTGCATGACTACGGCCATGATTTTATTAGCGACTGCGCACGGTATTGAGGTCAAGGGGGTTTCGTCTAAAGTAGAAGGTGATGTAGACCTTAGAGGTTTTCTGGGACTGGATACTGAGGTAGCGAAAGGCTTTCAGCAAATCCGGGTCAAATTTACTATCGAAGGTGTCGATGAAAAGAAGAAAGAGGAATTATTGGCGCTGGCCAAACAATCTCCAATATTCAATACACTGATCAACCCTGTTGATGTAAAGGTATCTGTTGCATAATTCAGGACCTACTTAATCCAAATTTATCGGGTGCTTTGCAAGTGGACAGTTTTAAAAGCACCATTTTTTAATTCTTAAAATAATCAAATCATGCAAACGCAAATAATACGTGATACACAAAGAGATTCGTGGAATAAATTTTCTCCAGGTTGGAAAAAATGGGATCTTTTTACGATGGATTTTCTCGAATCCCAGGGAAAGGAAATAATCAAGGCTCTGCAATTGGATCCCCATGATCAGGTGCTGGATATTGCCTCCGGTACCGGAGAACCAGGTTTGACCATAGCCGGAATATTGACAGGTGGTACGGTGACTGCTGTTGACCTGTCGGAAGGAATGCTCCGGATCGCCCAGGAAAAGGCGGAATATCAGGGATTACAGAATTTTAATACCCTCGTGGCAGATGCCTGTGAATTGCCATTTGCCGATCACTCATTTGATGCAATCTCCTGTCGCCTGGGATTTATGTTTTTTCCGGATATGCTGGTGGCCGCCAAAGAGATGTTGAGAGTCCTAAAACCAGGGGGAAGACTCGCGACTACGGTTTGGGGCGAACCCGCTAAAAACGTATGGATCACCGCGATAATGGGTGCGATCAAGCGCAATATTGATCTGCCAACCCCACCACCGGACGCTCCGGGTATGTTTCGTTGTGCCCAACCGGGAGCTTTGTCCACCTTA
>JAGQWV010000970.1 GCA_020437045.1 Saprospiraceae bacterium
CGTTCCATATATCATGTGACTATGTCTTGCTTTCCTATCTTTAATGGGTTACACAATTTAAACCAATGAAAATAGGGGCGATTGTTCTGGCCGCTGGTCAATCCCGACGTTTTGGAAACGGTAATAAACTATTGCAACCGGTCAATGGGGGAGCTATGATCACCCGTGTCGTTAAAACACTTGCCGCATCTCAAGCAATGGAAACAATCGTGATCACTGGATATGAATCAGATTTGGTCACTCAAGCCGTGGCCGGGATTGATGGTGTCAAAGCCATTTTTAATGAAGATTTTAATCAGGGGATGGCTACTTCCATATCCAAGGGGGTTGCCGGTTTGTCAGATGATATGGATGCATGTATGATCTGTCTTGGTGATATGCCTTATCTGACCGTGGATAATTATAATCATCTTATTAGAATATTTGCCGAAGAAAATTCAAAAGACCTAATTTTGATCCCTACTTTTCAGGAGAGAAAAGGACATCCGGTGATTTTCGGACGACAATTCTTTAATCAACTCATTGCATTGCCGAGTAATGATCAGGGAGCAAAGGAAGTGATCCGAAAGAATACGAACTCCGTGAAGGAGGTACCGATGTTTACGGACAACATTCATTTTGATATAGACCTCAAAGATTCATTTAAGATGAGTCCTTATGACGAAAGAGAAAGAAAGTAAGGCCCTGGTATTTATATTTATTACGATTCTCCTGGACGTAATTGGTTTAGGCATCATTGTGCCCGTATTGCCCACATTAATTGCACATCTTATAGATGGTACCATTAGCGAGGCTGCCAGATATGGAGGTTGGCTAATGTTTTCTTATGCCGTCATGCAATTTATTTTTGCCCCTATCCTAGGCGGTTTAAGTGATAAATTTGGACGACGTCCTGTACTTTTAATTGCCTTATTCGGATACGGGGTTGATTATATTCTGATGGCTCTATCTCCCACGATTGTTTGGCTGTTTTTTGGAAGGGCAATTTCTGGACTGACTGGAGCCAGTTTTACAACGGCATCTGCTTATATCGCTGATGTGAGTTCGCCGGAAAAAAGAGCACAAAACTTTGGCCTCATCGGAGCGGCATTTGGCCTGGGCTTTATCATCGGTCCGGTACTCGGAGGGCTTCTTGGTCATTATGGCCCGAGAATTCCATTTTTTGCGGCAGCCGGATTAGTACTGATCAATTGGTTATATGGATTCTTTTTTCTTCCTGAGTCATTGCCGAAAGACCATCGACGACCTTTTGAGTGGCGAAGGGCTAATCCTGCCAGTTCTTTAATTAGGTTGGTCAATTATCCGGTGATCTCAGGTTTGGTGGGTGGCACTTTCCTATTACATCTGGCTGGTTTTGCTACCCAAAGTACCTGGTCATATTATACCATGGAAAAGTTTTCCTGGCATGAAGCTCAGGTTGGATTTTCATTGGGCATTGTTGGTCTGATGATCGCCATTGTGCAGGGTGGATTGATTCGGGTAGTTGTTCCGAAAATTGGTCAGAAAAGAGCTGTTTTTTTAGGGTTAACTCTGTATGCGATTTCCTTCGTATTGTTTGCTTTTGCCCCGACAGGATTTTTAATGTTGTTGTTTATTATTCCTTCGGCATTAGGGGGGCTCGCTGGCCCGACGATCCAGGGCATTATGGCCGGACAAGTACCGGCTAAAGAACAGGGAGAGTTGCAAGGAGGCTTGACAGGTATGGTGAGTGTCACTACCATCATTGGGCCGGTCATGATGACGAGTCTCTTTTATTATTTTACAAATCACGGAGCCCCTTTTTATTTTCCCGGAGCTCCTTTTATCGCGGCTTCATTGCTGGTGGTCACATGCTTATTATTGGTATTGCGGACTTTTAAAATTCATCAAATAAAATAGTTTTTCCGCAAAACTTTGCGGTATAGATCTTATTAAAAAGTTGAATACAACTTGATTGAGCTGTAGGTTATTTGAGTACAATCATTTAAATAAATAGCGTCGAGACTTGAATTGAAAGTCTATTGATGCCAATTAATAATTTCCTGAAAAAAGGAGAAACTACGGGAAATATGGGTGGTCCAATATTCGTAATTGTGCGATCCACTAAACTCCTCATATTTATGATCGATTTGATCTTGCTCCAATTGCTTGTGTAGTTTGCGATTAGATTCAATCAGCCGATCTTCGACTCCGCAATCAAAACGCAATGGAGGAATATTTTCTTTGAATTTTTGGGCGTAATCAATAATCCGGGCTTCCTGTATGTTTTTTGGAGAAATAAAAGTTTGATGCTGCTCATCAATAAATGATTGAAAATCCGATAGATCGGTTATGGCAGAATGGGCAGAGATGCCATCAAATAACTGATGATGTTTAATGCCCAAATGGAGTGCACCATAACCACCCATGGACAAACCGGTGATAAAGGCTGACGATTTTGTGGATATTTCGGGAAAATGATAATTGATAGCTTCAAAAACATCTTCGATAATCCATTTTTCATAATCTTTTACTACATGAGGAAGATAACCAGTCCCATCACCAGCCAGGCCATCCGACGGCATCACCAACATGAAGGGGTTCAATTGTTTATCCTTTAGCATTTGATCCAGTACCCGATGTACACCTGCCTGGTATAACCACGAGAAATGA
>JAGQWV010000971.1 GCA_020437045.1 Saprospiraceae bacterium
AGGCATGCAAGGACAGATTCGTGACATGGTATAAAAGAGGATTATTTTAGCAGTGAGGTTGGAATGCAACCAGGTTCCTATTTCCCGGTCTCAAATATCCGGTGGTCGGGTAGAGGTATGCCCAGTTTTTTACCCATTTCCACCAAATGACTGATGATCTGATTTTCTGTGTCGTAGGTCCAGGTGCCGGTCAGGCCATAAACCTGTTGAGCAATGCAGCCTTCATAGCCCCCTTCGTGCAGAATGAGCGCTGTCGGAATATAACTGACTACGTCATTGCAATATCCCATAACAAACGCCTTAAAGCCAAAAATCTGCTTGAGTTGCAGTGCGTATCCGGACACGGTTTCACCACCGATGGTAAAAATCGGCTGTGAACCCAATTTCCATGCCTGAACCGGGAAGGGATAGGAGGGGGCAAACGTTTCACCGGCGTCGATCCGGTCGCGTACATGTTGCGCCCAACGTTTCTGATAGCCATCCGGTACCATCGAATCGATGTATTGGGTTAGTTCTGCCCGGGTGGGTGGAGGATTAATACCCAATGGTATTTCCTGATAATCAGAGGTAAAAACCGGTTCGAGTTCAGTCATTCGCTCTTCGAGGACCCGGTCTACTGCGGCAGCCAGCGTACGGCCATATTGCCGGGCTAGTGGTATCGACCTTCTCGGCATAGGATTTTGATCAGCACCGGCACCTTGAAAAAACATCGCCATGGCACCCGGATGCGCTTTCTCCAACTCTATTTGGGCAAATCCAGGATAATCGCCAGACCAGAGCGTGGTGTCTAACACGGTCGGATGACAAGCATATCCGAAAGCAATGGCTATTAGATCGCCAGCTGGATTTTCCACTTTGATCACCGGTACTGCAAAATCATTGGGTCCTTCCAATTCGGTGTGTATTTCCAATTGTCGCTCGATATTATTCCGTCGATTGACGGCAATTCTGGTCACCCCATTTCCACTATAAAGTTTTGCCGGTTGTAAAGCATTAAAGGCATTGACGACCAGATCTTTAATTTTGCCCGGGAAGGTTTTGGAATATTCGCTGACCTTTCTTTTTTCCTGATCATCCAAGGGATAAATATCCGAAAGGGCATTCTCAAGAACAGGACCACTGTGGGTATGCGAAGTGTTCAGAATAATTTGTGAACGTTCCAATTTCAATTCTTGTTTCAAAAGATCCCGGATCTCATCTGAAATCGGTTTGGGCAACCCGACCAGATCCAGGGTGACCAAAACCGAACGAGTACCATCTTTATCCTCTAAAGCCAGAGCTTTGGCCCAGAGATCCTGAATCTTTCCCTGAGATGGAGAAGTCCTGGCGGCATAGCCAGCCATCCACATGGGTGCATCAGGGGTGATATTTATTTTAGCGACTCCGGCCTTCCAGATCGCAGGCTGGGCAGGCATAATGTAATAGCTAACGCTGAGCGCAAGGATGAAGATGGATTGTATCAGCAGGGGTTGACCAGGTAAACGAAAGGTGTTATGATTCATTTCGATTATTTCTTTGATTGGTGATATTCTTCAAATAATTCTTCAAGGAGGGCAATGGCCGT
>JAGQWV010000972.1 GCA_020437045.1 Saprospiraceae bacterium
GAAAATCAATAGGCTATAATACTGGAAAAAGGTACTGTTGACAATCCATAAAAATGAGTTAGGTTCATAACTGGCTCCTGAAAGTGCAACCGGAGTATCCACAATCAAACGGAATATGCCCATGGCAAAACCTATTCCAAGGGCCCATAGGGCACCCTTAGCATTCAGACGTTTCATAAAAACCCCGAAAAAGAAGACAACAAATATCGGAGGCGCCAGATAACTCTGTACACCCTGCAGATAGTCATAGAGACCCCGGCTGCCCTGAATGACAGGAATCCATAGTAAACCAATGATCACCATGATCGCTGTGGCTATCCGTCCAATTCTCACCAAAGATTGTTCACTGGCTTTCGGCCTGAACTTAGAATAGAAATCCATGGTGAAAAGGGTAGAGGAGGCATTGAATACACCGGCCAGGGAACTCATCAATGCGGCAAGAAGACCAGCCACCACTAACCCCCGTATACCGGATGGCAAGATGGTAGCGACCAGGAGTGGAAATGCTTGTTGAGCATTTTGTGAAATAATTTGACCATCCTGATGCAGCATAACATTGCTGATCGCATCGACTTTACCGGTCGTCGCCAAGGCAAAACAAATAATACCTGGGATGATAAATATAAAAACAGGAAGCAGTTTTAAAAAAGCAGCAGCGATGGTCCCACGGCGTGCTTCCGTCAAATTAGCGGCAGACAATGTACGCTGCACTATATATTGGTCAGTACACCAGTACCATAGCCCAATGATCGGAGCACAAAATAACATACTAAGCCAGGGATAATTACTATTAAAGTACCAGGCCATTTGTGTCTCCGTTTTAATAGGAGCCCAGGTACCCTCCAGACCATCCGGTACCAATGGTTTCCAGAGATTAAACATTTCCGAACCGGCAATTCTTTTCAATTCGGCCCAGCCACCCAATGCATCCAATCCATACCAGGTGACCATCACCGACCCCAGGATGAGAATGACGGTTTGAATAGCTTCGGTGTAAGCTACAGCCCGCATTCCTCCTAAAATCGTGTATGCCCCGGTCAATAAGATGACCAGGATAGAACCGATCCAAAAACTATTCAGCCCCATGATATTCACCTCTGGTATAAGTACACTGAAAACGATACCACCGGCAAAAATTCCTACTGCCACTTTGGTCAACACGTAAGCCACGAGAGAGATCAAGGAAAGAACCCAGCGTGCAGTGGGTGAAAATCTGCGTTCAAGAAATTCCGGCATGGTAAAAACGTTCGAGCGCATATAAAATGGAGCCATGACCCATCCCAATACCAGTAAGCACCAGGCGTGCAATTCATAATGTGCTAAAGCAACTCCGTCGGTAGCACCAGAGCCCGCTAATCCGACCAAATGTTCTGAACCAATGTTTGATGCAAAAATGGAAGCACCAACGATAAACCATCCCAAATTACGGCCGGCAAGAAAATACTCCGAAGACGTGTTATTATTTTGCTTGATAACCCACCAGGCAATTCCAAGGATGAGTGTGAAATAGGCAAGCACCATTATCCAATCCAGGGTAGTAAGTACAGTCATGGTTTTCGTTTGTTTTAAGTTGGCAGTTTTAGTCTTAAGATTTCTGAAAGGTTAATTTCTGAAAAATCCTGAATGAATTTGAGGATATGATCGAATTT
>JAGQWV010000973.1 GCA_020437045.1 Saprospiraceae bacterium
GTGTATAAGAGATGGGCAACCAACGTCCCTGATCCATTAAATAGGATTGTGTCAGTGTATCGAATGAAGCATCAATGAGATGTCCTGCTGAAAATTCAGGCCTGTAGTTATTATCAAAAACAGCAATCTGGCCATAGAAAGGGTCCGTACCCGCAAGGTCATCCACCCAATGTGCGTCGTGCTGACCGAATAACATCTGGTCAGAGACATCCCCTTGCTGATAAGCCATTGGATTACCCCAGCGATATAGCAAATCACCTCCCTGACCTGATCTTCCGCCTACATGCCCCGCTGCTTCTTCAGAAGTGGTGGAATGATCAATAATCCAGATCTCATCAAATCCTAAAACACTTAACATGATCTGATCAAGCTGGGGATGATAATCAATGGAATTGATGTGCAGCCAATCAGGAATCCCCTCACGGGTGTCGAAATTCAGATCAATCAGCTCCGGATGCTCAGCAATCACTCCATAATTGGGTTTGGTTTCATCGAAATCCTGAATCAGATGGTCCCAGGCATGCCATTCCCAAAGCACAGAATCACCGGAATCCGGAGATACTTCCAAAATGTAATCCGGAAACAGCCGGTTCTCTAATAGTGATGCTGGATCCCGCCCCTGTAGGAGGGCCTCCTCGCCCGTTTTCAGTTCCCACGAAACCAGCAGAACGTGCCCGTTAGGCAGGGGCTGGATATCATGATGCAACCTCTTTAAGGAATCATTTTGATAGAATTGCCAAAGGACATTACCGGACCAGTCCACCAATTCGACCATCTCTCCTCCACCAGAAAACCAAATCGGATCATTAATGGCGGCAAAATATCTTTTTGCCCGGACCAATTGACCATTCTCCAACAAATAAGCCACATTACCCGGGCGCCAGGATGGATCATCTTGCCAGCGATGTACCAGTCTACCACACTGGTCGATCAGAAAAATATCCGCCTGATTATTGGGGTACAAGAGATCGTACCCGGATGTATACTCCAGCGGTTGAGCCTGGAGAACTCCTACTGTATTTTGAATCTGGGCAACCGAAGAATGGTAGATTGAACATAGGCATCCTATAAAACTAAACAGCCGTTGGAAAATACCAACGGCTGTGAAGTCTTTATTCGCTTGAATCAAGTTCAAGAGATAATCGATTATAGATGCAATGCTGGAAGTGCAACACCATCCTGACGAGTCAGTTTGGTTGTTCCTCCCTCACCGTAGTCATTGGTCCATTCGATGGTCATACTGGCACCATCGATGGTTAATGAGTGGTAAGTGTAGATTTCACCCCAACGCGATGCACCGGTTACTGAAATCGTGTTGCATACATCAACCAATCGAAGATTACCACCTGGAAGGGTCGGTAAAGGATCCGTTCCGTAGCATGAATAATAGGCACCCAATGAAAAATCATCAATGTCATAGCCGGTGTTTGTTAAGGTCAGCGTAACCTCACCGGTTATTGTCTCACCTCCACACCAGGTAGTCACTGTTTCATAATCATAAGTACCGCCAATCTCGGTTGGACAAGTTGCATTCAATGTGTAATTGAAATGTCCGGCAAAAGCTGAACCATTTACCGCTGAAGAGCTATTGGAAAACCCAAATTGATCTCCTTCGTCCGTTACCACATATCCTTCCATCTTAAATTGATCGCCGGCCATAACGTCTTCAGCAGCTGTGCCAACGGCAGCTATCATTTCTGTAGCTTTCACCACGATGTTGGCTAGTCCAACAAATCCCCGGTCTGTAGTACCAAAGTCACTTGGACTATATGTACGGAATACGATAGGGCCCGTGGAAGCATCACCATTTTCCGGATTTTTATCCACGTAGGTCAACTCCAATCGATATTCGGCAATAGTTTTGCCCATATCAATATCAACGAATTCTACGGAATAAGTATAAGATGAACCTTCGACATCGAAAAGGTTGATCGACCGGTCGGTTTCACTTAAAAGTTTAACATATGCTCCTTTACCTGCAGTATCAAAGGTCACCACCGGACCCAACTCTTCATCCGCACAAGAGAAGAGCACAACTGCACTAAGTAAAAGGATGGATATTTTATTCTTCATAACTAAATTTTTAGTTTTCTGATTTTTATTAATGAATCCCCAATTATCTTAATTCCAGTCCTGGATCCCAGAATACCTTTTGGGTCAAATCTTTCTGAGTGGCATTGGAGTTCAGGTTGATGTGAACTGCCGGATAGTAGGCACTGCGAATGAATGAACCAGGATTTGGCTCCAGGGTCGGTGCCATGTTATTTGGCTTACCCGTTCTACGATAATTGTTGTATGACTCCAATCCGTTACCCCAAAGCGCGATCATGTATTCTTTCATTACGATATCCAGTTTTCCATCATCGTCAGCTGCATCATAAGAATCTAGCACAAAAGTGATGTATGCTTCCACATCCTCGTCCGTAGGCACGTACAGTTCTTCTACCGTTCTCACCTCTCCCGTTCTAGGATCTTCGATCTGACGGCTCATTGTACCCGGTACCAGATTCTTAAAGCTAAATACTTTGTCGATAGATTCCCGCATACCCTTTTCCAACATCTCCCGGGCATCATCGGCGGTACCCATGGTTAAAGCCGCTTCTGCTCTCCAGAAATAGGTGAATGAGGATAAGATTATCGGATTTATCCCTTCTCCTTGTCCACCGGTAGTACCGCTCTGTTGGGTTTCGCTATAGGTATTATCATCAAATTGACCAGCTGCTGGATAAAGACCATATACCGTTCGAATATTTCCATCGGGTGGAATACCTTCACCATTGATGTGATCACGACCATAATAGCCATTTGGCAATACGCAGTATGGCAAACGTGGATCCACTGCATTATAATGTGCTGGCTTCAGATCCTGGTCAGGTAAATCGGTAAAGTGACAGCCATACACGTTTTTATCCAAACCGGTTGCATCTTCTACCTGACGATAGAAATAAAATCTAAGTCGAGGATCAGTTACTGTAGCACCGGTTGCATCCACTTTATCACCTACCAACAACCACATATAATAATTACCTAAGTAATCACCATCAGTAGTCTCATAGGAATTGTTATAGTCCGGATGTCGAGAATTCGGATTGACCCTGGTTTTACCAAAATTCGACTGCAAATCTTCAGATACTTCATCAATGAAATTTCCTCCATTTACAATTGAACTCAATTTGCCGGCATCCCGGGTATTGATCGCCATCTTCATTTTGATCGAATTAGCGGCTTTCAACCAACTATCAGCATCGCCACCGTAGAAGACATCTCCTTTTGGTTTCGTCGTCGTTTCATCGGCATTGCTCAATTGGGCAATTGCTTCATCCAATAAAGCTTCGGTTGCAGCATAGATAGCAGCACCTCCATCACGGCCCGGCGAAATGACATCTGTTCCCTGTCCGGCATCGGTCAAAGGAACATCACCAAAGAAATCTACGAGAGCAATTTGCACATAAGCTTTCATCACTTTAGCCGCGCCGGCATGGATCAAAAGGCCGCGCTCCTCTGCAATCGCAACCGCTGCATCGACATCGGGAAACAAATCAGCATAGGCCTGTCTCCAGATACCATCGTAGTTAGTCGGTTGCGTAGCATTGGTGTAATCATATACACTGAAAGGAATCATCGCAGTCATGCGAGTAACTTGTCTAGTAAAACCATTCATTCCATCGAAGACACCATTAAAACTGCCCTGGATGGAAGTAAACAAGTCATCAATACTTGCCCCTTCTGGGCTAACGGCATTAGGGTTGTCCAGTTTATCCAGGTCGGTAATTTCGCAGGACGAAACTGCCAAGACCAGGAGCACAACCACCAATTTATTTAAATATTTCATAATTGATCTTTCTTGATTTAAAGAATTATGCATCAGTAAATTTTAATTTTTCTCCTAACTGATTTAGAAGGTTGCATTTACTGTTACACCATATTTCTTGGCAGTAGGGCCGGTAAAACGATCGAAACCGCGACCATTACCAACACCCAAACTCAATACTTCCGGATCAAAATTGATCCCATCCGGGAAATTGACTGCATCATACCACAGGTTTTCACCGGATAGTGTAATACCGATACGACCAAATGGAGTCTTTGCCAAAAGTTTCTCCGGAAAAACATAGGCTAAGGAAACTTGTCTCAGTCGAATAACGGTACCATCAAAAACAGATCCTTCATCGGCACCAAAATAACCATCAAAGAATGCATCTCCGATATAGGTCTGAATGTTATTGGGCGTACCATCCGCCAATTCCCCTGGAAGGATGATCGGCAAGAAACGGTCAACATCTGAATCCACTGTATTACCCCGGGCAAACATCGTAGCTGTAGTTACTGAGTAGATATCACCTCCATCCTGGTAATCCCATTGCCATCCAAGAGAAAGTCCTTTATAGGATATATCGTTAATCCAGTTTAAGGTGTAATTTGGATTTGGATTTCCAATGGTCTTAGGATCTGGAGAAATTACATAAGATCCAACATTATTGACCAAAATACCTCCATTAGGTCCTCGGGCAAAGGCAGATCCTTTGATAACACCGTATGGCTCACCCGGTACGGCAAAATTACCCAGATTGGTAAATCCGGCAATGCCAATCTGATCTACACCAGGATAGATTTCATCCACGATACCACGGTTTCTGGTATAGTTGATGGTGAAATCCCAGGTTAGGTCACCTTGTACCGGAGTTACATTCAATCCTAACTCGATACCTTTATTGGTAATCTTTGCAGCATTCACCGTAGTATTGGTATAACCGGTAGCCGGATCCAGATCCAGGTCAATAATCAGATCAGAAGATGCTTTGTCATAGAGCGATAAGTCAATTCCGATTCGATTCTGTAAAAATCTGGCCTCAATACCAAATTCCAATTCTTTAAGCAACTCTGCTTGAAGATTCGGGTTTCCTAACCGATTAGAAACGCTATTTGAATTTAATACGGCTCCTCCTCTGGTCACAAATACGTTGGTACCGGTCACCAAAGTATTTCTGGTTTGATACGGATCCGGATATCCGGCAGAAGTCCCGTAACCAGCACGAAGTTTCAAATAATTCAATACGGTGTTGTTCTGAAGTCCGGCAAACATTTCCGTTGGCACCAAAGACAAACTCACCGACGGATAAAGAATGGAGTTGTTTCCCTTCTCCAAAGTAGAAGTCCAGTCATTACGCGCCTGCAAGTTTAAATAGGCATAGTTTTTAAATCCTAAGGTAGCTGTACCATATACCCCAATGTTGTTTTCCTCTTGATTGTAAGAAAAACCATTGTGGTTGATATAGTTACCGTGGTTGAAAAGATTGTAGACGAACTGCTGTGAACTGGCTACTCCGGCATAATTTTGTACCTCTCTTCGAAGGTTTGTACCGAGAACACCATCGATAGCCCAATCCTCACCCAGGTTGAAGTTCCACATGAAATTCAACACATGGTCAGCGATCTTATTTAATCGCTCACTGGTTACCATCAATCCATCAGGAATTTGGCCGCCTCCTTTGTTAACCAAGAATTGATTTTTCTGGGTGTACTGATCTGCACCAAAACGGTACATTACATTTAACCAAGGAGCAACCTCGTAGGTTAATTCCACAGTACTGAAAAATCGTCGGATATTTTCGTTCTCGCTTGTGTTATTCAAAGTCCATAAGGGATTGGTAATAGTCGAACCTCTACGGTAATAGACTTGTGATCCGTCCAATGGACTCTGGTAAGGTAGATTTAATAAGTCAATTGATCTAGGTGTGTATAAAACGTCAGAAAATAGTGAGGCTGCATTACCAACATCAACACCACTACCATAACCAGTGGCTGCAGGAGGGTTTCTTCTGTCCGTATCAATGTAATTGAATGTCGCCCTCATTCTCAATCCATTAGCCAGTTTGGTTGTGGCCCCTAAACCAAGGTTGTGCTTTCTCACATAGTTACTGGCACCTCCCCCTCGCATTTCATCGAGGTCAGGGGTAAAACCTTCGTCATTCAGGTAGCTATAGGTAGCGCTAATAGCCGATCCATTACCCAAATTATTTTGTATGGCAACCGAAGTATTAGCTGTCAAACCGGGCTCAAAGAAATTTTCCACCGAAGGATAAGCTTTGTAGGGATAGCGCACCCCGATGTATTCGGGAAAGTCGTCATTGTACTGTGCCTGATCATAAGGATGTTCCACGGTGCCGTCTTCTGCGATACCATTTGAACCTCTTACGTCAAATGATGGACCCCAGTTAGAGAAAAACCAGCCAAAGTCACCGGAAAATCCGTTTCCATACGTATCCTGATAATCCGGGATATTGGAAACTTCGGTCCGGGCAATCGTTTGGGTGAAACTTACTTCAAATTTCTTATCGGTTTCTCCGCCAATGCTTCCGTTTTTGGTGGTCACGAGGATTACCCCGTTTCTACCAGCCTCACCGTACAGGACCGTGGCACTAAGACCCTTCAAAATGGAGATCTCGGCGACGTTATTAGGGTCAAGATCCAGAAATCGACTGGAAGCAGTGGCACTACCCTGTGCAAAACCACTCCGGTCACTATTGGTTTCCGTATTAAAAGGCACACCATCAATAACAAACAATGGCTGGTTACTTCCGGAAATGGAAGAATAACCTCGAATGATAATGTTTGTTCCTGATCCGGCGATACCCGAAGTTTGGGTGATATCAACACCTGTTGCTTTACCACGAAGCAACCTGGCGATATCTGCCTGTGGTTTTGCTTCGATATCGGCAGCACCAATCGTAGAAACACCATATCCTAGTGCTTTCTTTTCACGCTTGATACCAAGACCGGTCACAACGACCTCTCCAAGATCGATCCCTTCTTCGAGTGTAACGTCTACAACGTTAGACACTCCAAGTTCGATCGTCTGCTCAGAGTAGCCGGTAAAGCTAACGACTAGTGTGTTGCTTCCTTCCGGCACATCCAGCGAGTAACTTCCGTCAAAGTCAGCTACCGTACCAACGGTGGTGCCTTTAACCAAGATACTTGCTCCGATAAGCGGCTCCCCAGCTGGATTGGTCACCGTACCGGTTACCGTCCGCTGAGCAGAAGCAAACCCCACTACAAACAATAGAAGAAAGAGTGGTAAATAGAGCTTTTTCATACTTTTAAGATTTTGTTAAGAATAAATCACGGCAAAATTAAAAAATTCTAATACAGATTGACTTCAAGTCACAAAAATTATCCCTTTCATCGATATAATCCACCCGTTCGCAGCAGATTATCGATCATTCAGAGAATATTCAAAGTTGAGGTTGAATCTTAAGGATTTCTTAATTCTACGCCAATAAAACAGCCCAAATATGAGATATGCTGCCTTCATTCACATCTTTTTTGCAAAATTTTTGAAATCTATTCTTTTATATCCAAAGCCCCATCCATGTAAACACTATGGTTGGCCGGGGTAGATTCAACCAACTGACAACGAATCAAATGGCCAATGTATAAACATTGTTAAAAAATGAATATCGTGGCTCTTTTTCATCATATCCAAATTTTTGACTCTTATCGTTTTCTGGTATACTACCTTGTCATAAAAGCGTGGAATGCTTGTTTACAAGACGGAAAGCGCTTGAAATACTTACGCACACGCCGGTTAACGGGTCATTTTTACGCTATTCCCCAGATTTAATATCCATCATTATTTGGGTCCGTAATCATAGTAATCAAAGTTCCCACGTCCGTTTCATTTTGGCATAACACCAGAAAGCTAGTGCAGCATTTCCGCAGTA
>JAGQWV010000974.1 GCA_020437045.1 Saprospiraceae bacterium
GCCAGATCAGATTCTCGAAGCAAAAATCTGGTGGATTAATGCATTGGTGGATGAAGAGAACAATAGCTACGATGTACATGCGGAAATAATGAGTGATCATTCATCACTGTCTGCCGGAGAATTTGTCGAAGCCCGGGTTATTAATCAGGAACAGGAGGTTAACACCGTTCCCCTAAGTGCCGTGACTATCGATAAAGGACTCTATTATATTTTTGTGAAAGAGGATGAACACGAGGACGAAGTGCATTTTAAAAAACTGCAGGTGATGACGGGTGAGAAGGATCTCGGATTTGTCGAAATAAAACCAATTGATCCTTTACCCCCGATTGGTGATTCCGTCATTGTCAATAATGGGTCTTTTTTTCTGATGGCTGAGTCCAAGAAAGGAGAGGAAGATGCCGGACACGAGCATTAGTAGGCAATTATAAAGCTCCGTGTATTCTTATAGAATGTTTCACCGGCTCCGTTATTAACCCCGGTGCCGGTGAAAATATTGATCTACCTTATGTATTCTTTTCCTTAGCTGTTTTTCTGCTTATTGATCCCATCCGGGATTGGTGATACTCCGTGGGTCAAAGAAATTTTCCTGATCAGTGATATTACCGGCATCATCAACTTTAAATCGATCCATGATCCGAAGCCGACACTTGGGGTTGATAATATCACAATAAAATTCTACAGTGACGGCGGTCAGATCTTCGTTTACATAGGAGTCCAGGAATACCGTTTTTTCGACCAGATCTGGGAGAGGAGCCCACCAGGAAGATTTTAATGTTTCTTTTCCCTGAATTGGGTTATAGGCACCACCAGGGTTGATGGGGGCTCTTAAAGTGACATTCTCATCATAAGGAATGGCTTCAAAATTTTTATCTCCGAGACCATCTATGACATATTCTTTTGCAATTTTATGCAACAAGCGCTTTCTATTATTTTCCATTTCAAAATAAATTAGTTACAAAAAAAATATACAATTTCGTTATACTGGTCAATCAGGGATAGAATAAATCATACACAAGGCTGGCATATGAACCGACTAATTGTTATTTTAAATAAATTTTGTGAAGTACTTAGGGGTGATTCGGCTACATGCATCGATCATTAAAGCTCCGATGAGTATTGCAGCCGGGAGCGGTTTAAAAAGATCGCCAAAATTTGTCGTGACAATTAATAGGTTCATCTAATGTTGATGTAGTATTTATGTTTTTTCCAGGCTTAAAAAATAGGATAGATTGAGAGCATCATTTTTTCCATTCAACGTTCTTAATATGGTTAAAGATCTAGTCTATCTTTTAAATCTGATTGTAATAATGCGTCATTATGAAAAAACTAAAAGGATATGAGTTCCTAACACCTATGTGAATAACTCATGAAAATGGAGAAAAGGATCCTCATGGCATTTGAATTTTTTCTAAGTTTGAATGATATGTATCTACGACGTCAATTAGATCAATGTATTGGAGACTGTCTTAACGAATTAGGACGATTCTGGATGTTTACCCCCACGATCCAGGCTGCGGATGACTTGGAGTTGGTAAGTGACGATTGGCTTGAAAGCCGGAATATCCATATTTGGGCAGCTGCACTGGTATATGCAATTGCTCGTCATAATAAGTTGACATCAAACGATTTAGCTATTAGTATTTCACTCGAAAATGTAGTTGATTTTTTTGGTACAACTGAAGAAATTGTCCTTACTCATGCTAGTCTGGTTGACTCTTATTTGAATTTGACAGGACATCCTGAGCGCTATGCTGAATTTGATTTCCCCCAATTGGATACTGAATTTAATAGCGATTCAACCGAATTAATGGATGAAGGAATTGTGGTCGCTTCCTTTCAGAGTTTAAAGCAGATTACGCCGGAATTCTTGGCTGAATTGGAGGATCTGGTATGGCAGGAACTAGATTTTTTCAATGAGGATGAACCCGAAGAGCTACATCTGGAACTAATTTCTGTGAGGGCTCAAGGTCGAATTTTGGAGTTGGAATTAGAAGGATATCTGGAGGATGTGGACCTCTTTTGCTATCAGTTGGAAGAAAATGATCTCGAACTGGTGGAAATCAAGTCTCTCGAAGAGTATGAGGAGAATCGATATCGCCCATCATCACATTATACTGCTTTTATGGAGCAGTACGAAACGATGGGGCTGGATCATCTGAATTTCGAAAACCTGGATGATTTAGAGGCATTTATGGATGGTATAATTGGCAAATCGGTTGAGGAATTGGGTAGTCTATCATCATCCCGTCCAGAAGGTAAGGCACTAATCGAGGCCATACGGGCTTTTGACCTTCCTGTAGACGAATCAATAAATGTTTCCAAACGTTTGCTAAAGAAGTTTCCCCGTTGCATAGAAGCATATATTTGTCTGGCAGGTTGGCAATCAGAGCGAAAGGAAAGGATAAAAATTCTAAAGAAGGCTTTGAAAGAGGGCGGTAAGGATCTTGATTTTCTTGAAATCGATAAGCAGAAGATCTGGTGGCTTGATCATCGTACCCGACCCTATATGCGTGCCTTTCGTTTCTTGGCCGAAGAATATATTGAAGACGCACATTGGAAGAAGGGTTGTACCATGTTATGGCAAATGCTGGAAATGGATGAGTCGGATCATCTCTCCAATAGGATGCTGCTCCTCGAAGTTTCGATTATGGAGAAGCAATGGTCGTCTGTTGAGAAATTATTTAAATTATTTCCGAAGGAAGATAGCTTAATCTTTCATTATGGAAAGGTCGTCTATCTATATCATTCTCTGGGTAGACATAAAAAGACCAAGAATGCCCTTCTGAAAGCATATAAGCGAAACCGATTTCCGTTACGACTGGTGGCCGGATTGGAAGAATATCCGGATCAACAGCCTTTCTTTACGCCAGGTGATAAACTGGAAGCCACCACAGTTATTGACTTTCTTTTGGCTTGTTTTGGAGAAGACCAGAACTTAGCTGAATTTTTTATCCAAGAATTGTATGATGTGGGGGCTTGGGAAGTTGAATATCCTAATTTCAATATTAAAGAAGATCAATTTGTTTCAATTGCCAAAATCATTCCTCTGGACAGACGGTCTGATAATTAGATATTTAATCCTGATAATATAGTATCATCGAGTTGAGTAGTTTCTTACTAAATAATTTAGAGGTAAGGTCGGTATTCAGGCCACTGCAATACGCTCACGAAATTGACCGGGTGTGACACCGTATTTTTTTCGAAAAGATCGAATGAAATAACTTGTATCTCTAAAACCAACCTTCGATGCGATTTCCGAAATATTATGTTGATTAGATTGGAGAAGAGTCAATGATTTATCCATACGTGCCTGATAAAGCAAGTCGGTAAAAGTCCTTCCGGAAATTTCCTTGATCTTCCGGTATACCTGACTGCGACTTAATTTTACTTCTCCACAAAGGTCAGAAATCTGGTAATCCGGCTTGTGTACATTTTTTCGGATGTGACGGGTTATTTTGGAAATAAAATTACTGGAGGTGCTCATTGAGTGTTAATTAACTTTCTACCCAATGATAAGCTATTATTTATATTGGTTTTAGGATTTTTGTTCCAAAAAGTAGCACTATTGTTCTTTTTAGCCAGATACTCACTTAGGTCAGGAGGCTAAGAATGGTCTTCCATTTCCAGAATAGAAACAATACCAGCACTATCGATAAAAGCATAAGCCAAATGGTAAAGGAAATATTTTGTTTCAGATCCAATGCAACTGGATCACCGATTATAATGCAACCGGCCCAGTAATACTGATGCCGGTATGGAGGATCAGCCGACGCTATATAGTCTTTTTTTGCCTTTTGGAGAGCTTGATCTTTAGTCATTCCCTTATTTAGATAGGTATAAAATATTGTCATGATCTCGGCAGTAGTTGCATCATTCACGGCCCAAAGGGACGCCACCACTGATTTTGATCCTGCCGCTGTGAATGCCCTGGCAAATGACATGACTCCTTCTCCCGGATCATAACGACCAATGGCTGTCTGACAGGCGCTCATCACAACCATTTCGGCAGGAATTTTCAGTAGGTACAATTCACTTTCGCTTAGAATTTCCTTTTCATCTTTTCCAAATATAATTTGAGGTTCTACAGATCCATCCCGTGAGGCAATGGCGTGGGTGGCAAGATGAATGATTTTTGCATTTGCTACATGAGATTTAAAATTTGATTTGGTGGCAGATTCATTGATAAAGATCTCACTATTGCAGATTAATGGATCAATTTGTCGAACCTCCTCGAGATTGTACCTCAAAGCCTTTAGGGTTACTGCCGACGATCTTCCTGGCATTTGTGCGTCCATCGTAAATGCCGGTGCAAAGAGATATGTTTTTTCACCGGTACTCGAAATGGTCTTTTCGGCGTTGTACAAACCCAGTGAAAAAGCGTAATTGATGTTTTTATGGTTGACCCAGTAGGCGTTTTTTTGGTCTTGCAGGGCTTCAAAAGGCAAATTGGTCAGCAGTCCGTCAGGTATAATCAGAAGATGATCTCCGACGGGATTAAATTGTGCCGGAAAAAGTAGGACAGAGAGTTCCCGCAACCTCGTTTTCAGAGAATCGTATTGGAATGGATCTCTGAGCTCAATCAGCACTTTATTTGTGAGATGAAGCCATTCCTTGTCAGACAAATGATGCATCTGATACGGCTCCTGATCTCTTAATTGAAGCACGGTAAGGCTAGAATCTGGATGGACAAAGAATTCATAAGTAACGATATTGGCAGGTGGCTTCTGGTTTTGTTGATCTTTGATAAATAGGAGCGAAGCAGCACTTTGTCGTTCTTTCTGAAGCCAGAAAAACAAGCTGTCACTGTATTCCAATTGGCTGAAAAGAGCTTGACTTGATCGGATCTTGCCTTCGAAGTCCATAAATTTTTCGCGATAGGTAAGCTCTTCAGTATTTGTATTTCGTTTGGTCAGAAATTCCTCAGTGAGAACCATGGCTTTAGTACTTTCCATCATATTCAATATCAAGGATGGCCAGGGAGAGTTTTTTTCACCTGAAGCGATTAGGTACCCAATTTTTATGGCATTTGAATAAAACCGGAGACATATTCTGATGAAATTTTTTCTTCCTGTTGGAGAATGTAAAGCAGACCTTAGTTTCTGTATTTTAATATGAGCGGATCGGATGGTTTCAAAATTATCCAGTAAAATTGAAGTGTCTTTATTAAAGCGGAAATAATGAAGAAGGTGGCTTGTCCAATTAGCAAAATATCTTGCTTCCACGGCTGGGTTAAATTCTTCCTTAAATAGTATCTTTTCATTGGATTGATCGACAGAAAGGGCATCTTTCAACTGTCCGGCGTCGGCCAACGTTTGAGCCAGATTTACCCGATAACTAAACAAATCACTCTTATTTAATTTGCTGGTGTCAATAGAATGGATATGTTTTAAAGCTAGATTTGCCTGACCGGTATGTGAATAAGCATGAAATAGATTATTATATAAAGTGATTTCCGGTTTATCGGTTGTTTTTAGCAGTTCTTCATACCAATGGATCGCGGAATCATATTTGTCCAGATCCAGATAGGCAATACCAATCATATTACCTATTTCGGTAGACTTGGGATTTTGGCTATAATATGATTGACAATATTTTAATATGCTATCGGGTAAATTTAGATCCTGATAAATTCTGCCAATGGAAAGGACATAGTATGATTCAGGTTCTTCACTATACAAAACCCGGTAGGGTGCAGTTATATTTAACAGAATTTCCGCCCGTCCCTGATCGCCCATTGCTCCGTAAATTCGGGCTAAAAGATTGGTAGTTCTTGGCCAATTCTTTGTTTTTTGGTATGGCCATTGGTACATAATGGCAGAGTCACAATAGATCCCGGCTTGTACTATATTGTCATTCAACAGATATTTTTCGGCAATGTGGAAATAAGTCGAATGAACGTAGTAATGGTCTGGAGAGAAGGCACGTCGATAATGTTGCAAACCCTCTAGAAAATGAGTGAGAGCTTCTTTATAATCATTGCGGTGACTTAAATCCAGTCCTAGAAGTACATGTGCTGATCCTAATAACGAATCTTTGCTTTGACCTGCCACTTCAAATAACTTGATCGCTTTTCGGAAATATTTTATTCTTTTTTCAATAGGTTGACCATAGATATCCTGGTGAATCTTCTCATATATGTTGTGAAAATCGTTTTTGGCAGAATCTATCGACCAACCCGTTTCAAATTCCGTTTGTATTTGCGAAAATAATACGCTTGATATTCGAAAGAAAATACCAAAGAAAAGGATTACCCTACTTCCGAATCTATTAAAACTTCTTCTTCTCAGTAACACATTTTAGTTTGCGTGACTATGCTGATTTCCTTGTTTGATTTTTTCAGTTGTAAGTTCTGCTTCCTCTGGTTCATCATTCGAAAACTTCAGTAATTCAGAGGTTCGTACAGTGTCGTAATAGGAAATATCATAAAGATCTTCCAGGGCATGTTGCACATCGTGTAACGTCATGTTGATCCTTCGCTTTTTGGCAAAAGCCAGAGCAAACATTCTGGACATCCATGCTGTGGCGAAGGAGGTTCCTTTGATTTCTGTATGGTGATTTCCCCAGGATCCCGTGGCGCAAGTATTGACTGTTTTATCACCATAATTCCAATAATTATCTCCATCGTCAATACAGGTCACAGCAATCACATTGGTATATTCAGTGCTAAAATTAGATGGCCAATGTCCATTTTCATCATTGTTTTTATTGGAGTTGCCGGCTGAGCATAGGATAGGCTGATGTATATCTCTGAGAACACGTTTCAGAACTGAATGTTGATAGTCGAGTTTAAATCCCTGACTAATATTAATTATTTGTACTTTATCGATATCTGCTTTTCTGCTTAATGCACAGATCAGATCAAAAAGCGTTGCTTCCTCATCATTGTCAATATCTGCATGAGGTAACATGGGGATGGAGATTGGTTTGATACACTTGGAATGATTTATGATTTTAGCCAACACATCTGCGTGGCTACCCCTTCTCCGATCAAAATTTTCCTCCTGGTGACTGATCCGATCAACGATGCCCACATAAATCATGGGAACACCATCTTCGACCTCTTCATTTTTGATGTGCTTCATATTTGAAAGATCGAATACTGGTGGAAAATCCTTCTGTTTATCGAAGGTGTGATTTATTCCTGCCAGTGACTGGTGTCCTGCTTGGGGATCTGATCCCTCACCCAGGTGTGTTTCCGGTATTAATTTAGAAACATAGGGACTCAGTTCATCACTTTCATGGTGGAAATGTACCAGCCAGATAGCATGATTATCGGGGCAGATTTCTACTTTACAAATATCACTTGCACGAATGCGCTCCTCTTTTTCTACAT
>JAGQWV010000020.1 GCA_020437045.1 Saprospiraceae bacterium
TTAGTGTTTATTATTTGATTTACTTCTGTGTCCAATATAAAAAAATCCATCCAATAGATTCCAAGGGAGGATAGATTCGAAGCACGGTCGTGGGATATTTATCTCAGAAAAAATGAAACCCAAAGTACCCACCAATTGCAAATTTGAAAATCAAATGGACTCCAGCTGAGGCCACGTTGAATTTCTCAATGACACAGGAAAAAGTACTTTGGGATTTAAAATATGTTTACCAACCGGAAAAATTCCTAATCAAGAGCAGCGATGCAGTCCATCTCTACCAGAGAATCTCCCGGCACTCCTCCGTAGGTAGCAACCGTTGTACGCACTGGTGGATTTGCTCCAAACCGACCTCTGAAGACTTTGTTCATTCCTTGATAATCGGCCAGGTCAGCGAGGTACACATTCACCTTCAAAACCTTTTCCATCGAGGAGCCATTCTTTTCCAATTCTTTTTGCAGCTCATTTAAGACATGGTCCGTATGAGACGTGATGTCTCCCTCGAAGTGAGCTCCCTTGCCGGCGATATACAATGTGTTTCCATGTTTGACTGCTCCGGAAAACAAGGGCACATCCTGATCCATCACAATGTCACCGACTACTTCTTTGGTACTTGATGGTTTACCGGCTGCTCTTGCAGCAACTCCTGCCCCAAATATAGCGGCGACAGACATTCCGATTTTTTTAAATACTGATCTTCTATTCTCCATTTGATAATTATTAATTTAATAAAAACTGATTTTCACTTTTACAATCCATCTGCAAAAGCACTAAGTTCCGACTATCTGTTCATCTGGTTCTTCCTCATCAATCTCATCTCCTGTTGGTCTTTCTCTCCACCAACTGGCTAACGAACCTCCGGAAATATTCATCCATGGACCAAAAACAGCAGGAGCCAGACCCACGGTAGCCACCTTTCCCATTTCCAGGGCAATTCCAGAGGCTAAACCACCATTTTGCATGCCTACCTCCAGGGCCACTGTACGACAATCTCTTTCTGGCAACTTAAATAGTCTAGCCAGAATATAGCCAAGCAAATACCCTAAACCATTATGCAAGATTGCGGCAACAATCAATGCCAATCCGATGGTAAGCAAGCTATCCCTGCCGGCAGCCGTAATGATCGTTATAATAATCGCAATACCGGCCATGGATACGATGGGCATTGCATCATCCAACCATTTTACCTTTCCATGAAAAAAATGATTAAAAAGCAGTCCACCGATAATGGGTATAATCACAATTTTAATGATACTCCACATCATCGACCAAAACTCAATAGGCACATATTGGGCAGCTAACCATTTCATCAATAGAGGTGTCATGATGGGTGCGATCAAAGTGGCAACTGCGGTAAGGGTAACCGACAATGCCACATTCGCTTTAGCCAGGTAAGACATTACATTAGAAGCCAGACCACTGGGTGATGATCCAATTAAAATGACTCCTGCGGCAATTTCCGGAGGGAAAGCGAATAATTTGGCAATCGCAAACCCCACAAAGGGCATAATAGTAAACTGACATAATATGCCGATTCCTACGCTCTTTGGCATCTTTATCACGCCCACAAAATCCTTAAGGCTCATCGCCGTACCCATGCCGAACATAATGATTTGCAACAAAGGAACAATTAAGACTGACATTTTAAAATTGCCGATCTGCTGAAAAGGACCGGGATGAAACATTGACAAGATTACTGCACCAAAAATGATTATACTATAAGAGAAGCCTTTAAAAAAAGGATGGGTGCGGATGGCAATGGCTAGAAAAAGTAGAAATGCAAAAAGGGGAATTCCCAATTCTGCTTTCTTTCCGGTGAAAAAAAGAAATGCTGAAATTGCTAAAGCCAAAATACTAAGCCATCGAGAGAGCCGGTAAATATTTTCCAAGTTGATTTATTTTAAAATATGGCAGTACTAAAATGTAGCGATCTCGAAGAATTAAAACATCACTATTTCCCTTATACAAAAATCAAAATCCGCCTACATTTAAAAAAATTCCTTTTACTATTATTTTTCCCATTCTGGCCTGCTAATGCCATTGAGATCCCATACGACGGTACCCGCTCTCAAGGTCATTTCACAGACAATTTTTTGTGTGGCGTCGACACGCCATCCTTTCGTATCCACCAGGCCAAATTCGCCATCCATTACCTTCAGAATAGCTACATCTGCTTCCGCACCTGGGCTCAAATGTCCCAATTCAGGACGATTGATCACCTGCGCAGGCTTCCAGGTACTCGCAGCAATAACTTCCGGCATGGTCAGGCCCAGATACAAACATTTAGACATTACATTGGTCATATCCTTCATTCCTCCATTCATGCTTCCGGTATGTAAATCGGTGCTGATGGTATTGGGTTTCAAACCCTGTTCTACCGCCGGAATCGCCTGATCCCACAAAAAGCTGCCTCCACCGTGACCGACATCCATGATGATACCTCTTTTTTGAGCATCAAAGACAAACGGTTCTACTTTTCGGGTCTTCGGATTGACCACCGGTTCCCTTCGATCAACATGGGCGTAACAATGGGTAAAGATATCCCCCGGTCGCAGTTTATCAAAGAATAACGTTTTGATAGAAAGTGGTGGCTCATTTCCTCCAAAGTCGACGATGACTGGTATGCCGGCCATATTACCTGCTTCAACGGCTTGCTCTACAGGCTTCCATTCCGGCCCCATATAATGAGCCACTTTAATCCCTACTATATATTTGGCATTGGCCTTGGCTTCCATGGCGGTAAGCTTGGCATCCATATCTGCCAAATTCTGCTCAATAGCTCCACCAGCCATTCCGGATCCGACTATATTGAGAAATGCCAACACTCGAGTCTTTGAGTGATCTATAGCCTGATTTTTAAAAGTATTGAAATTTCGCCAACCGGCACCTCCACAATCTACAACCGTCGTCACACCTGCTCGTAAGGTAAATCCATCCGGTGGTAATGCGGTATAACTATTGGAAAGATAATGGTCTTCTTCCGTGCCAAAAAAATGATGCCCGTGAATATCAATCAACCCAGGCACTACATACATTCCGGCTGCATCGATGACTCTAAATGCCTCGGTACCTAAATTTTCACCTACCGCAAGAATCTTCCCGTCATCAATGGATACATCCATAATCGCATCTATCCCATTTTTAGGATCGATTACATGCCCCCCTTTGATAATCATGTCCACCTCTTGGGCATGGAGTATGGTACCAAGAAAAAATAAAAGAACAAACTGGTAACTAAATCTCATTTTCATTTATCTCAACAAATTAATTTCTCATTCTAAGGTGAAAAGACCTTCCCGGATGCTCCGCTCTGAATTGTTCAAGGCATCCACGATCCTGCAGAGTGACATAGCAAGTACGGCCATCAGCACTTCCAAAAGCAATATTAGAAGGCTTCTTGCCGGAAAGGATCACTTCATTGATAAGCTCACCTTCGGGATTCAAGATAGCAACTGTTCCTTTACCATGTCTGGTAACAAACAAATTTCCTTCGCTGTCACAGCGCATGCCATCCATGCCAAAATCGGTAAACTCATGAATCAATTTCTTCTCTGAAATACTGCCATCATCCGCTAAATTATATCTCCATACTTTTCGTTGTACGCTTTCATTAACGTATAAATATTGCTCATTCGGGCTTACTTCAATTCCATTGGTAGTCCCCATATTACTCTCCAGCAAATGAATGGATCCATCTGTATCAATCCTCCAAATCTGCCCCTTCGACTCCTTCCAATTGGGGTCGCTGGCAAACAAAGTACCATCACTGCGAATAGCGAGATCATTGGGCTGATTCATAGAATCACTATGAGCAAACACCTCAATATTCCGGGTCGTTCTATCTATCTTCAGAACATTGTGCATGGTATAGTCCGCGACAAATAAATCACCCAAATCATTTACCCGGATTCCATTACCAATGCTACCGGAAGGGAGATCAACAAACAAGGAACAATTACCTTGCATATCGACGATTCCAATTGTGCCCTGTGTATCGAAATTGACCACATAGACATTTCCATCTACGTATGCCGGACCTTCAATCCCCGACGTAAATAGTCCCTCTTTCGTAAAGTCAGAAGCTACATAAATTTCTTCCTTTGGGGAAGGAGGACTTTGAAGTTTAGGGTTACATCCAAAAGCTACCATAATAAAAAACAAGGTAAACACGTATAGCGATGGTAAACTTTCGATTCTCAATTTAATCTGCGCAATCATCATCTTATAAAAATACCCAAAATCCAATGATATAAAAGTTCTGAAAAGATTTTTTCAGAAAACGCAACCATCTACTCCAGCCAAACCGTATAGTCATAAAAAGAACCCATCCTTTTGAACCAGCCTGACCATGAAATATCGCAATCCACCAGGGGAGACCAATCTGCACAGAAGCACCTTTTTTCCTTCTACTTCTCTTATATTATGTCAATTACATTGCGCTACATGTCTACGCGGGAAGAAGCCGAAGAACTTCTCAATGATATCTTTTTAAAAATATTCCAATCTATGGATAAATATTGTCCTGACTATCCCTTCAAAATTTGGATCAGGAGAATAGCTATCAATACCTGTATCGACCGTCTCAGAGTCATGAGTCGTATCCCCTCTTTAATCGAACTAGGCTCACTGATTCATACACTGCCGGATACAGATGATACAGAACTGGCAAGAAGGATTCAAAATAATGAAGGAGAGCCGCTACTGCCACTCCTCCATAAACTTTCTCCAAGATATCGTGCCGTGTTCAATCTATATGTCTTTGAAGAATATACGCACAAAGAAATTGGTGCCGCACTTGGAATTAGTGAAGGCACTTCCAAATCAAACTATGCCAGAGCAAAAAGTATTATTAAAAATGCCCTCGAAAAAAAAATGAAAGAAAATAAGTTGCCAAATATTTACATGGCCATCAACAGTGATACATTCTGACTATGGACTTTAAAGATACCATTGTTAAAAAGTACGAAAATGAGGTTACTCCGGTCTTCCGGGAAGAACACTGGGATTCCTTTGTGCAACAACGAGACAATGTACGAAGGAGACCGTTGTTCATTTGGATAATATTAGGAGGAACCTTATCACTCTTATCTTACTTTATATTTCACCAAAATCAGAAAAGCACTCAACCAATACATAGCAAATTTTCGTTTCTTCCCATACCAGAAAAACAAAATTATGCAGAAACAATAACAGAAAAGCAGAATACGAAAAAATTAAAAAATATATCTCTGTACCAAGTCAATGGCACAGACTCTCTTTACAAAAAAGATCAAAATCAGATAAAATCTCTAAACGACATAAGGTCATTAGCTTCGAAAACCGGTTATAACGTCGGTAATTATACTTTTCCTATCCCAACAGAGTCACGTCAGGAAAAATCTAATATCCATCTAAAGGTCTTAGAAACTAAAAAATTTCTGACGGTATCTGAAGAACAATTAGAAATCGTAATGGCAGCTCCTGTTCTTCCTATTCAAATACAAAAAAAATATTGGAATATATCTAGTCTGGGTATTCAATTATATACAGGATTGTCTCATCCATATCACGTGGAAACCACCGAAGAGAAGGCCTTTCAAATCGGGTCTCAATTCTATTATGCGATTGGAAAAAGAACTCGACTAAGATCTGGCATAGAATTGGGCAGTCTAAGTTTCGTGAGTCAATTGATGAATCCCAATATCGGTATAGACGTCGTTGAGTCACCCAACGAATCTGTATTATTTGACCATGCAGTGGTGGAGTCGGTTAATGCCAACCTTGATGTAGGTTTTGATTTACTTGTCCACTCCCAAAAATCCTGGAGTTCATACATTGGCCTATCCTACCAAATTTCAAAAGAAATACTGAAAGATATCGACTATAGTTTCCTGGGAAAAGAAGACCAACCCGACCAGGATTTGCTTCTGTCAAAGAAAGACTCAAAAAAATATTTTGCTGCAAATATAATTAAACTGCAATCGGGTCTTAACTACCAAACTCCTATTGGTGGCTTTAATGTGTCGTTCTCATACCCCTATCAGTTAGAAAAATCCAAGATCAAACTTTTAAATCAGGTGCAGATCAATGTTGGATACTTGTATAACTTCAACCGGAAGAAAAACAATAGGAATTAAAACATTGACTAGATCATATTTCTGACTCCTCTCTGGAAGTTGCTTTACGGGCATAATTCGTTTTTCTTACCATATCCGTCATCTGTCATTAAAGATCGACAGCCATATTTTCTACGATATTTTTAAAAACAAATATCAATGCGCAACTACTTTGGATCAAAAAAACGTAATGACCTAAAGCAAATATGTCAAAATGAAAATAAATTCTAAAGTTATCCTAAGCTCCATTATTATCGTTGCAGCCATAAACCATCACCTCTTTTGCCAAAACAATTTTGTAATCAGTGGTCAAATCACCGATGCAAATACAGGGGAGGCAATGATTGGCGCAACAATCGTTATCGGAGAAAATAATTTGGGAACAACCACAAATAATTATGGATTTTATTCGATTACACATGATGAGACCGATTCACTTCGATTATATTTTTCCTATGTAGGTTTTAAAACCGCAATCATTGATTTAAAACTATATCGTGACTTAAAATTGGACATAGAGATGAGTCCAGACAACAACTCACTGGATGCTGTGATTGTAACTGCCGATCAAAATGACGACAATGTGCAAAGGACACAAATGGGCACCATTGCTATACCTACCAATAAAATCAAAGAGATTCCTGCCATCCTCGGCGAACAAGATGTTTTAAAAGTTGTTCAGCTGCTCCCGGGAGTTCAGGCAGGAAATGAGGGGACGACCGGCTTTTTCGTAAGAGGAGGAAACGCCGACCAAAATTTGATCCAACTTGATGAGGCTGTCATTTACAACCCTAATCACCTATTCGGACTTTTTAGTTCATTTAATGCACGAGCCATCAATAATGTCAATCTGGTAAAAGGTGGATTTCCGGCGCAATATGGAGGTAGATTGTCCTCCGTTCTCAACATCAACATGAAAGAAGGAAATAACAAGAAATGGGCTATTGAGGGTGGTATTGGCATGATCAGTTCACAATGCACCGTAGAAGGTCCGATTATCAGGAACAAAGCATCCCTTATCGTATCTGCACGGAGAACCTACTTTGACTGGCTAATTAAACCATTCCTCCCCGCATTCATTAAAACTAATTATCGCTTTTACGATTTTAATGCTAAAATAAATTATGAAATTGATTCAAAGAATCATGTCTTTCTTAGCACATTTAGGAGTAGTGATGACGCCTTCTATTCTCAGGACAATATCGAGTACAACATCTTATTTGGAAATCGAACAGGCACACTCAGATGGAATCATATTTTTGGCCCTAAACTATTTTCAAATACCTCGATCCTAATCAACCAATATGACCAAGAAATTGCAGCACTACAGGATAATGCCTTCTCCCGGGCATTGTCAAATATCCTGGATTTTAGCGCGAAAAGTGAATTTCAATATTTTCCAAACAACAATCATAAAATTAATTTCGGCTTCCATTTTCAAAATCACCGTTTCAAATCACTAGCTAATAGTGAAGCACAATCGTCAAAAGCCCCCATACCGGAGCTAAATAAAGACTCGATCCCCCGAAAATATTTAAATGAGGTAGCGGCTTACTTCAATGACGAAATTAAATTTAATGACATTTTATCTTCCAATATTGGGATCAGGATGCCAGCATTTATTGCCGACAAAACAAGGTACTACTTCCTTGAGCCCAGAATATCACTTAAGGTTTCTCTCGACCCAACAACATCAATAAAGGCATCTTATACGCTGATGCATCAGTTCCTGCATTTGATCCCAAGTTCTACTGCAGCGGTCCCAACAGACATCTGGATACCATCGACAAATAAGACAAAACCTCAGGAGTCTCAGCAAATTTCCCTAGGTCTTTTTAAAAATTTCCGAGATAATCAATGGGAATCCAGTGTTGAAATGTACTATAAGAAAATGGACCATCAGGTTCTGTTTAAAGAAGGAAATCAATTGATCAAAACACTGGATGTAGACGAATTTCTGGCTTATGGACGGGGATGGAGCTATGGTTCAGAATTTTTTCTTAAAAAGAAGAATGGACGTTTCACCGGGTGGCTTGCATATACCCTATCCTGGTCATTCCAAAAATTCAGCGAACTTAACTTTGGCAAAGTATTTCCCTTTCGCTATGATCGCCGACATGACTTATCTTTAGTTGGAACCTATCTACTAGCTCCAAAGTGGACCATTTCTAGCACATTTGTATTCTCATCGGGAAATGCATACACCGTACCAGTCGGACGGATAAATATAGTACAGGGTGGTTCACTATTTGAAGGAAACTATTTTGTATATCAAAATCGAAACAATGCGAGATTAAATCCCTTTCACCGTCTCAATCTATCAGTAAGTTACCACAGTAAAACTTCCCTATTCCGTCGAGCATTTGAGTCAGATTGTACGTTAAGCATTTATAATCTTTACAGTCGTCAAAATCCCTATTTCCTCTATTTTAAAATAGATCCGGTCTCTGAAAAACCTCTGGCAAAACAAGTTTCCCTTCTGCCTATTATACCGAGCATCAGTTACAATTTTAAATTCTAAGTCATGAAAAAATATCTTTTCCATACCATACTCTCATTAATACTTCTATTCAATGTCAGCTGTCAAAAAGACATCGAATTTGGCAAAGTCAATTCCAACTATGATCAACAACTATTTATCGAGGGAATCCTATATCCGGGTGAAAATCCGAAAATATATATCAGCATCGGCGTACCATTTTTTAACAAAAAAGTCAATCCGCAGGAAATTTTTGCCCGCAATCTTCAAGTCGAAATTACCGGACCAAATTACACAGAAACCTTGCAGGCTGATTCGATTTTTGATAAATTCAGATGCAGATGGACTCCGTTTTATGCTGGTGCAAAATTAATTGAATACAATGCTGAATACCAGCTGAAAGTTAGAGAAGGAAATAATATATATACCGCTACCACCACTATATCTCAATCGCAAGTAAATCTTAATACGGTGGAATATTCTGCAAATTTTTACGACGTCTATGGCGGGCATGATGGAGTGATTCTCACCGTAAAAGACCCAGAAAAAGAAATTAATTTCTACCGTTTTCAGATGAATAGAATGATTGATAATACGAGGAAACATGCCCATATACTGGATGTTATCGACACCCATTGTACTACCGATGGAGAGCTATATCCGGTAACTGATCTGGGACGCACGGTATTCAGTGATGGAGTACTTAATGGGAAGACGATGCAAATGAATATAGAGGTAGCATTTGAATATGAACAAGGAGACTCAGCAACGATATATTTGCAGTCGCTAGATAAAGATTCTACCTCTATATTTATTTGCATCGTCTTCCCATTAAGTACTCCATCACTGAATACCGTGCAAATGAATATA
>JAGQWV010000975.1 GCA_020437045.1 Saprospiraceae bacterium
CCTTAAAATGCGTTCTTTTTGCAGTTGAAATTCTTCCTGAGATAATTCTCCTCTTTCTAAGCGGTCGCCAAGTAATTCGATTTTATCTAAAACCGATGGATCAAATCGATCAGTTTGCAGAAGGTCCGGCTGGGGTTCTGGCAATGCCTCCACCATTCGGTAGCCATTAGCCACAAAACCAGAATATGCCGGACGGGATTTCAGATAATACAAATTGATATCTTTCTCGATGCGATCAAAATCGCGAAAGCCATTTTTTACCGCCAACCCCAGGTGAATGAAGGCATTCTCTTCTTCCTGCAATAGCGAAAAGCAGCATGCCAGGTAATAGTGCGTGTCACGATCATTTTCATTTAGATCGAGCACTTTGTCAAACCATTGAATCGCTTCCTTATATTTTCCTCGCTCAAAGAATCTTAAGGCTTTATTAAAAGATTGATCAATATCGGATTTTTGACTGCCGGAGTCTGATCTTTTCCTTTGCTTGCGGGCCCTCACCGTTTCTTTTGGCAAACCCTTATTGTATTTTTGATCAAATTCTGCTTCAGGCATTACAAACAAAAGAACAGCATCCACAAAGGCAAGAATGCTTAAAATAACCATAAAGAGAGGCTCTCCTTCCGTGGCGCCAGCAAAACCTACAAAGAAAACGGCTAAATAGGCAATTCCTTTGCCTCTTTGACCTAGATAGAAACGATGAGCTCCGAACATGCCCAGAAAAAGGGCTAAAAAGGCGGCGACTCTTTTTTTCTTACTGATGCCGGTTGGAATTTCGTAGTTGTCCCTTCCGGGCTCAACAATCAATGAAGGATTTTCCGGTATCGGCAAACTCCTGGAATTTATGGCATAGAGATACACGTCCGATTCAATATTGTGCAGGTGAAAAGCGCCTAAACTAAGCGCGGTTAACCAGGGATGATTTTTGATGTCATCATAGACTTTCTCGGTAATGTAGACTCCACCCGGGATACACAGTTGCTCCACTCGGGAGGTAATATTGACACCATCACCAAAAGCTCCCGTTTCATCATAGGTAATATCTCCTGTATGAATACCAATTCGCAAAGGAACATACGGATCGGACCTGAGTTCTACCTGGATATTGACTGCACACTCTACCGCCTGTACAGCAGAGTTAAAGATACTTAAGGTGCCATCTCCGACAAATTGGAGAATCTTTCCTCCAAAATCTTGGTGTTTGTTTTCGAGTACCTGCCGTTGACGATTTAATACCTGCCTGGCGTAAACTTCATCAGCATGCATCATCGCTGAGAAACCGGCGATGTCGGTAAACATAATGGCAGCAAGCTGTCTTTTGGAGGTCATATTAATATTTTCTAAAATCTAAAGTACAGATCATCCTGAATCTAAGCAAATCATATTATCGGCGGCAAGATCATTGACTAAAGATTCTCCCTGACCGATTAATATTCGTACAAGCGATATTCTATGGTCCACTCATAAACTTCTCCTGGTTGTAACTTTATCTCCAGGAAAGGCTCCGGACAAGCGGTACTATGACAGGCCCAGTATGCCAATCGGTGTAAAGGTCGATCTGCAGTAATTTCCACACCGACCTTTGATTTCAAATTCTCAATAAAAATATCGTAGTCGCCAGGTTTGTTTCTTTTCGTCGTGATGTCCGAAGTATAGACATTTTCACCTCTTTGTAACTGGCGACTAAAGTTCATTGTGGAGTCCTGGATCACAATCAGATCACCAAAGCCTTTCCCCTCCGCCTGGGCGGCATAAGGAAATCGCGTTTGAATATTTGGTCCTGTAGGTTCATGGTCGATGATGAAAAAATTGTGATTATACACGGTAGTCTCCAGTGGTTTTGATCCGCTGTTTTTTAATCGGTGATGCAGATAAAACCCAGCTTTATTACCGTTGAGACGTATGGTTTTTGTGTAGTCATAGCCCCAACCAATGGGACTTGTTATGACCTGCGTCATTTCCACTTTTCGCTTACTTTTTTCGGTATGCCACTTGCCATGGTCGACAAATTCGTAAGGCACCGAAAAATGATAAGGCTTGTTGTCCACTTTCTTCAGTAAGCCAACGCCGATAATCAGAAATGGATCACCAGGTTTTGATTCTTCGTAACCGATAGGAGCAAAACCTTCTACCGGTCCGGTGGCGGACTCAAAATTTGTGGGGTCGTGTCTATCCAGCCAGTGCTCTATGTACTGATGATTTTTAAATTGAAGACTTCCAATTACTCCCGCCCAATCAAACCGGGCTGCGCGATAAAATCCATTTTCTACGTCGGGAGGATAAATGATCATTTTGATTTGACGATTATGGAGATCAAGGCTGGGATAATCTGATTGGCCCCAAATGCTGACAAAGAAGAAATGGCATGTTAGAAAGAGAATGGAAGTTCGAACTTGCATGATGGAATTATTTTTCGGAATAAGCGAAGATACTAAACCTGCTTTTCATCCTTTCGCAGACTTTACAAACGCTTTTTCATCGTCTGCTACTTGCCTCTCTAATCAAATGATTATTGAGGAGCAAAAGGAATACTTAAATTAATAGTATATTTTAAGGTAAGTAAACTTT
>JAGQWV010000976.1 GCA_020437045.1 Saprospiraceae bacterium
ACTCTCATGGATCTTGATTGGAACCGGTCCAAAACCTCGAACCAAATTAAAATAAGATAATGCTCTGAAAAAATGTGCCTCAGAAAGAATGCGTTGCTTCACCTCTTCATTAATACCCTCTATGCCAGGTACATTATCCAACACTGAATTTGCCCGGTTAATCGTTGTATAAAAACTACTCCAGATAGTGGCAGCTCTATTAATGTTAGTTTGATCCAGAATACTATTAAATATAGATATTGGGGCCTGAGATCCTCGCCCTAAGGCGTAGTCACTATGTAAAACCTGGAACAACCAAAAAGTAATACCATAGTCACTGGCAAATGCTGAATATACGCCATTTATCGCACCTTCGGCATCCGATTGATTCTTATAATAATTAGTTCGGGAAATAAAGTCACGAGGCACCTCTTGCAAAGTTTTTTCACATGATGCAAGAATGGTTACCACTATAATTGAAATAATTAATTTTTTCATCACTGCAATTCTTTTTAATTCTAAAAAGTAATTTGAACACCACCACCAAATACCTTAGCTGTGGGATAACCTGATTCGTCAACACCAACCTGCAATCTCGAGCCAATACTTTGAGAATCTGTACCCATCGTATTAACCTCCGGATCCAACCCAATATAATTGGTCAAAGTCCACAGATTTGTACCTTTCAGATAGATCCGACATTTCTGAATCCCGGCATTTTTTAATGGTACACTGTATGCTAATTGAACTGATTTAAGTCTCAAATAACTTCCATCGACGATAAATCGATCAGATGCCTGTTGCTGTGTCTGACTACTGATCTTGGGATATTTGGCATTGGGATCAGGGTTTTCTTGCGTCCAGTAATTTCCATATAGATCGGCAAATTGATTCTGTCCCCTTTGAAACGAATTGAGGTTCGTAAAGGCAGTTCTGAAGAAGATATCATTACCCTGGGATCCCTGAATAAAAATATTTAGGTCAAAATTCTTGTATTTGAAATCTGAATTTAGTCCATAAATAAAATCCGGATAAGGCGTGCCAAGTATGACTCGATCCAATGAATTAACTAATCCATCACCAGTTACATCTACATATTTAATGAAACCTTCTTCATCTAGACCATCTTCCAATAATCCGTAAAAACTGGCTAAAGGCTCACCGACCCGGGCGATGTTCATGCCGGCCAGACCAGCTCCCTGTCCGGAGGAAATAATATCACTATTTCCCGCCAATTTCAATACCTTATTTTTGTTGGTAGAAACATTTGCAGTGAGATCCCACCCAAATTCTCCATCCAGTATTGTTGCTCCCAGTGCTAACTCGACACCCTGGTTTTCAATTTCACCGATATTTTGCAGGTTAGATCCAAACCCTACCGAGGGAGGAAGCGGCACAGATGCCAATAAATCTTTGGTATTCTTTTTATAGTAATCAAACGTTATTTCGTAGCGTCCATTGGCAAATCCTAAGTCGAATCCAATGTCAAATTCGTTTGTCGTCTCCCACTTTAATTCATTGTTTGAAATTCCAGACGGAGAGAAACCTACACTTTCCGTGTTATTGCCAAAAATATAAGTCACCGGAGATAACCTGTTTAGTGATTGATACGGAGACAATGCCGTATTTCCCGTTACACCATAACTCAGTCTCAGTTTGAGATTATCGATATTCTTTCCGGCCATAAAGGGTTCTTCAGATATTCTCCAGGCAAAAGCTGCTGAAGGAAAATAGCCCCACTTGTTGTTTTCTCCAAAACGACTGGAACCATCCGATCTGACACTGGCAGTAAGGTAGTACCTTCCCGCATAGTCATAAGTAGCTCTTCCTAAAAAGGATACAAGTTTCCATTGGCTAAATCCGGAAGATGGAGGATTAACCGTCTCTGCTGAAAATAAATTATAGTTCTCCGTGGTATTATTTGAAAATCCCGAGACAGATATTGATGTCGATTCCGCCTGATATGATTGAAAGGTATTTCCAACCAACACATTCAGATTGTGACTCCCAAACTGATTATTGTAATTCAAGGTATTCTCATTCAAAAAAGAATACCACCTTACATTGGATGCGGATGCTCCTCCCCGGTCATTAGCAAAAATGATTGGAGAAAATCCCTCTCCATTTGAATTCTCGTTTTCCAGCCCAAATAAGGTCTTAAAAGTCAAATTCTTCATCAGATCGATTTCCAGGTTGGAATTCAACAATATCGTCGTTGCCAGGGATTGTGATTTATATGGCTCACTCCAAAGCAATGGATTACGCATATCGATAGAGCCAAAAGAATATATTTGTTCAATGCGGGTAGGGAGTCCATTCTCATCTCGTACCGGTAAGGTAGGGGGTGCTGACAAGGCTCCGGAATAAAGATTTGATCCTCGGGTACCATTGTTTACCGGTACTGCCCGAGTATTTCTCCGGGAAATATTGACATTAGTAGCAAGTCGAATCCAATCTTTGACTTTGTGATCCAGATTCAGCCTGAATAACCCCCTTTTTACTCCCGAATTAATAATAATTCCTTCCTGCTCAAAATAATTGGCAGACATAGAATAGTTGGTTCGCTCACTGCCGCCACTAAACTCCAGGGTTGCATTGCGCACCGGAGACGTTCTAAATATTACATCCTGCCAATCAGTACCCGGATTCTGCACCTGATTTACATCAAAAAATGGTTGGTCACCGTTATTGCGTAACCATTCATTGGCAACTTCAGCATATTGACGCGCATCCAGCACCTCAAATCGATTAATTTCGCTCTGAATTCCCTGATAAACAGAAACCGATATTTGTCCGTCTTTATTTTGAGAACCTCTTTTAGTAGTAATGATAACAACGCCATTAGCTCCCCTGGCACCATAGATAGCCGTGGCAGAAGCATCTTTCAAAATATTCATACTTTCGATGTCAGAGGGATTTAAGAAATTAATTCCTCCGGTAATAGGAAAACCATCAACAACATATAAGGGCTCATTATTGCCAATCATCGAATTACCACCCCGGATACGTACTTCGATACGCGATCCCGGCTGACCTGAATTCTGGGTGACTCTAACGCCACTAGCTCTGCCAATGAGGGCTTGTTCAACATTATAAACCGGCAACGCCTCCAATGCTTCAGTCTTGACCTGTGATACAGATCCGGTGAGATCTGACTTTTTCTGACTTCCATAACCTACTACAACGACTTCATCCAATAGTTGCGAATCAGAACGCAAAGTAATTGTTAAATGATCACGACCTTCCAAAGCCACCTCTTTCGTTTCGTAACCAATATATGATACCACTAATATTGCATTCTCATCAACCTGGCTAAAAGAAAACCCACCATCGAAGTCAGTAGCCGTTCCCAAATCAGTGCCTTTAACTAGAACATTGACACCAATTAATGGATTACCCTCATTATCCAGGACAACTCCCTCTACATCAATAACAAAATCTTTGTGAACAAGGGAATTCGCAACTTTTTCCCATACTATTCGATGTTCGTGCCCCACATCAAAGGCATATAAACCCTGATAGGGAATCAATAGACACAACAAACAATACAGTGAAAGATCAACAGTAGAAGTTTTCATAGTATATTTTTTAAAATCAATTAATCGATACATAGCTCAGCTCCTGATAAGTTATTTATACCAGTGGATTACACATAATTTAAGCAATTCTTTGCATTAACAATAGTCCTTAAGGAATTAAAATCACCGATCTACAAATTGGTATCATACTTATACCGACGATCAGCCGGAAACCGGTCTGATGCACAGATAAGTATCACGCATGGAATTCTATAGCAACTCGTACAACATTGCGTCTTTAATTCACTAAATAGCAGATTAGTTTTAGCATTGAATCTTCAAGGAATTGACCCGGATCTTCGTGACGAAAGAACTTAAACGGTCGATACAGAAAGTTCAAATTTTATGCGAAATGAAGGTAGCGATATATTTCGCGTAGAAAATACGTACCTGTACGTATATGATGATAAATATATTACATCTACATCTACTATGTCAACACTAAACTAGTGCAAAGAAATACTTTAAACACTCATTTTGATCAGGTCAATCTTTTTCGGTCCGTGGTCACATCTAGTGGGTACTGCTAATTTTAGATCGGAGAA
>JAGQWV010000977.1 GCA_020437045.1 Saprospiraceae bacterium
GTTAGTTAGTTATTTATAGCTGACTCAAAGTCAATTTATGAATCGATTACAAACACTGGAAGTCTATATTAAGGAAACACCGAATGACCCGTTTTTGCATTTTGCAATAGCTAAGGAATATGAATCTCTCGGAGATGTAGAGAAAGCCGTAACGCGATATGAATTACTGATGGAGCGGTACCCTGAATATGTAGGTACCTATTATCACGCTGGAAAGATGTACGAGAAACTGCATCAGATTGATCGGGCTTTGCAATGTTACGAACGTGGTCTTGAGCAGGCCCGGATCGCCAAAGATCGACACAGTGCCAGTGAGCTTGCCGAAGCAAAAGAATCATTGGAGGATAGTCTTTAGGGGGGATTGACGATTTAATGCCGTTAAGTTTGGGTGCTCATCTCATTAAGAAATCGGTTAATTCAAAATATTGATGATGTTCTATTTTGGATTGACGAATTAATCTTCAACCATAAATCAAACAATCATATCTCATATTTGGATGCTTCCACTGAAAACAAATTCAGCTGGACCACATAACCAGATTTCCGAAAACTGATGATTGTTTCTATGGAATCTGACACTCAATTCACCACCTTTCGTTTTGATAGCCACTGGTCCGTCATTTATTTGATGTTTGAGGGCATGGGCCAAAGCGGCGGCAGTAACTCCGGTGCCACAGCTTAAGGTTTCGTTCTCAACCCCTCTTTCGTAGGTATTTACTTCTATACCGTAATCTCTTTCTTCCACGAAATTGACATTAATTCCATTTTCTCTATACCGGTCCGAATATCTTATAACCTGACCGGATTGTACGATATCAAGATCCGAAAGGTCCTCAACGAAAGTCACGTAGTGGGGAGATCCGGTATCGAGCACATAGAAACCTTTACCTTCTTCAATTTGATTTAAATCGCTCATTTTCAAATCAATCCAACGATCTGATTGAATGATGGCTTTGTGCAGTCCGTCAGATGCTTCAAAAATCGTTTGTCCTAGCACCCGCTTCAAACGGTTCATACAAGCTACGGCGCAACGAGACCCATTACCACAAAGAGATCCTTCATACCCATCGGCATTAAAATAGATCATTCTGAAATCGGCCTTTTCCGATGGCATTAATAGCATCAAACCGTCAGCTCCGATGCCAAATCTTCGGTCACAGAATCGTGCAATAGTCTCCTGATCACCCGGTTGTAGGTACTGGTTGTCAAACTGGTCGATAATGACAAAATCATTTCCGGTACCTTGATATTTATAAAACGGTATACTCATTTGTGCTCATTATGTAATTGTTCAACGGGTTCTTTCTGAGGGGTTTTGGCAATCTGACAGGAACGAAACCACATCAATCCAAGCATAAATAAAATCAGCCCTAAGCCCATGAAGGATATCTTCCAACCCCAGATATTACCGAGATATTCATCTTTTTGCTCAGGAATCATCTTAAATTTGGACATAATAAAATTCTAAAAATGCAAAGGTAGTTTCTCTCGGTGAATAACAAACAGACCGCTGGATAGTTATCCGTAATTTTTCATTAATACTTACTCTGGCATTGTCATTGCTCTAGGCATCATATCGTTTGGTCGTTATTTTTGCGTTAAATAGAAGACTGGACGGAAAGAATATCGATAAACCTGTTATATTAATCCATTAGACGTACAATACCCTGGTATGAAGAATGTTGCTCTTTTAATATTTGTCTCACTTTTTAGTTCACTTTTAACAGTTGGACTATTTAAATATTTTGATGAGCCGGATAAAATCATCATCCGTGAGCCGGTACAAGTCGAGCGTACTAGCAGTATGGTCAGTGAGGAGCATTTTACCGATCCACCCCGGAGATCGATTATTTCATCTACTCCTACAGACTTTGTTACGGCTGCCGGCAAAGCAACACCAGCCGTAGTTTTTATAAGGACATTGCATGCCAATAAAAAAGGATATTGGAATTACAAGTATACTGCGTCTTCCGGCAGTGGTGTAATTGTCTCATCGGATGGATATGTAGTGACCAATTATCATGTCGTAAGTGATGGTTCGGAGATTCATCTCACCCTGGACGACAAGCGCGAGTATGAAGCAGAGTTAGTGGGTAGTGATCCCTCTACAGATATCGCCCTACTAAAGATTGATGCCCACGACCTGCCTTTTGTGGAGTTTGGTAATTCCGATTCTTTACAAATAGGAGAATGGGTCATTGCGATTGGTAATCCCTTCCGTTTGGAGTCGACCGTGACGGCGGGTATCGTTAGTGCCAAGGGAAGAAATATCAGCATCTTGGAAAATGAATCCAGCGTCGAATCATTTATTCAGACTGATGCTGTCGTAAATCAGGGAAATAGTGGTGGGGCATTGGTCAACACCCAGGGTGAA
>JAGQWV010000978.1 GCA_020437045.1 Saprospiraceae bacterium
CGGTCCCAATCTTCGGTGTCTGAAATTATCTTAAACGTTGCACCGGTTTTTTGATTAAGACTGCTTCCGGTACTTCCGACAGTCGTACCATTTCCTCCTCGTGGCAGTGGACCAACATTCAATTGATCACGTAAATTTCCCCCCGCTATATTACCCAGCGCGTGTGTCAACATTACATGTTTGTACTTAGGCTGACCATATTGCCAATGCTCCATATCACCACCTAATCGTGATTGAAGATCCTGCACAGCATCTGTCAAACAATCGATAAGCAAGGAATCCCTTCCTGCGATTGGTTTCTTACCAAAATCACCATCTGGAAATGTTAGAAAATCAATCATTTTTTTTATTTGGAGGCTACCAAAATATGGCCAGATTTCCTTTGGTACTTTTATTTCCTTCAAGGCTTGTTTCAAAGCCGTCTCCCAGGCGTTATAGATGGATGCTGCGGTTGATTCGACATCCATTCTAAAATTCCAATCAAGCAACTTCTTCCTGGCCAATTCCACCTGAGGATTTTTGCTGGACAATCGCTGGAGATAAGGCACCAGTGTTCGTGCAGGAATAGATAAATGATCATTTTGTATGAGCATCATATCCATCATAGTAAGTTTCCGCTCCTTTCCAAAAAATTCGGCAATACGATCACCTCTGAAAGGGTCTGTCCACTGATAGCCAATGGCTTCAGGATATGGGAAGTCAAGCGGTGTCAGGTTTTCGTTTGCGGTCACAATCATACCCGAGGCCGGATTATAGGCATTCGGTTTCTTTTTTATTTCCAGATAGTCATTCCACTCGTAGCTCCCATCGCCCGGAAGGGGAACAAGTCCGCTAAAATTATTTCTGATCGGAGCAATTCCGACAGCCTGCCAACCAATGTTGCCCACGCGATCAGCCCACACCATGTTTTCGCCGGGAATATGGCTATAATTACAGGCATCACGAAATGATTCGAAATCAAAACTTTGATTCATCCGCAAACTTGCCAAATAAGGAGATCCTCCTGGTTCCAACCATCCGCACTTGACGCTGTAAGCGATATGAGCTTCATCATCCTGAAAAACCACAGGGCCATGTAATGTATATTTCAATTCCACCTCTTCATTTTTTCCACCTTTCACAGGAATCGACTCTCTGATAATTTTCATATCATGCCAGGCATCGCGAAACCAATATTGGTCAGGATTGTTCGGATTAAGTTTATAGACATACAAATCTTCCGCATCCGTATCAAATACTGTTAATCCCCATGCACCGTATTCGTTGTGACCAATCGATATTCCCGGAATTTCAGGCTCCCCTCCTCCTATTACGTTCCATCCGGGACCTACCAGGTGAGCCATATACCGCAAAGATGGAACCGCCAAAGTTCGATGTGGATCATTTGCCATCATCGGATAGCCGCTCTGGGTTCTATCTCCGCTGACTACCCAATTATTGCTTCCAATGTTAGACTTCTCTTCCCACAACACCGATCGTCGGTAATCCAGATCTGATGGTAAGATTTCATCTTCGTAACCGATATCTTCAGACATAAAGGAAACAGGTTTCCGGTAAGCTTTATAGAGGGCTAAAATATCATTCAGAAGATGTTTACCATCGACCTTTTTATCCATGGTAAGTACAGGATCGAACGGATGAAACCACATCACCTCCCTCACTTTCTCTTCTCCTACTAAATGGATCATCCTGCCGATATCCAATTCTTCCTCAATATTTCCCAACAATCCTTGATGTCGGGATATAACGACTTCAGGTGTCCAGAGTTGAGGTTTGATATTCAGCAGTTTAAATTCAGGAGGAAGGTTTTCGGGATGATTGTTCACCCAGTTAATGTATGCATTAACGCCAGAAACAAACGCTTTGATGATCATTATTCCTTTGGGATGGTAATGACTCAACTCCTCTTCCATGTTGCCCCTGAACATAAAAAGTCGGGTTCCGATATCACGCTTTAATTCACGTGGACCAAGTATCTCTGCGACGGTGCCGGTGGACTGTCTCCGCCAAATTTCAAATTGAAATAAACGATCTCTTGCCGCATTAAAACCCTGAGCAAAAAACAGATCTTGTTCCGTTTTGGCATAAATATGTGGAACACCCCAGTGATCTATCAAAATCTGGACCGTATCCTCTACTTCCGTCTGAATCGTTTGGGCTTCTGAAAACGAAGCAAAAATTAAAAGTCCAAAAATTAAAAGCTTATTCATGTGGCGAATTTTACAAACACTTTTAATGTAATGAACTTAGATCAAAAATCTCAACATTATTTTAAATAAAAGCTCATAACGAAGAGGAGAACCGGCATCCCGCAGTCTTATCATCAACTATGTACTCTCCTTAACTTCATGACATCGAATCCACTTCTTTCATTTTAAATTTCATGATCAGGTCAACCTGTTTCAGGATGCGACAAATCCGAAAAATCGTCTATCCTTGCCGTTTAGCATGGAAA
>JAGQWV010000979.1 GCA_020437045.1 Saprospiraceae bacterium
TCTCGGTAAAATTTCTCCGCTGGATAATCCTTGGTATACCCGTAGCCCCCATGTATCTGCACGGCTTCATTGGCACATCTCACAGCTACTTCCGATGCGTACAGCTTAGCCATAGCTGAATGCTTGGTCGACTTTTCGCCTCTGTTCTTGAGATCTGCTGCCTTTCTGGTCAATAATTCTGCTGCCTCAATCTCCGTTGCCATTTCTGCCAATTTAAAGGAAATGCCCTGAAAACTACTGATGGGCTTTCCAAATTGCTCCCTTTCTTGCGCATATGCCACTGAACATTCGTATGCTCCTTTCGCAATTCCAAGCGATAGGGCTGCAATACTAATTCGACCACCATCCAGTACTTTCATAGCCTGGATGAATCCTTCACCAATCTCACCAAGGATCAGGTCTTTATGGATCCGGCAATTGTCGAAAATCAATTCCGCTGTTTCCGAAGCACGCATCCCCAGTTTGTTTTCTTTCTTACCAGCAGTAAAACCTGGTGTGCCGCGGGGCACAATAAATGCTGTCATGCCATGACTATCCAGAAGGTCTCCCGTACGGGCAATTACCACAGCCACATCTCCGGATTTACCATGTGTTATCCATGATTTAGTACCATTTAGCACGAAATAATCACCATCCTCCTTTGCAGTACATTGCATCCGCATGGCATCGCTGCCTGTATTTGGTTCTGTTAAAGCCCACGCCCCAATGTACTCTCCGGTAGCTAACTTACTTAAGTACTGAGTTTTTTGAGATTCGTTTCCAAACAAGTTAATATGCCCGGAACACAATGAATTGTGTGCAGCAACAGACAGGCCGATAGCACCACAGACTTTTGCCACCTCCTCGATCACCGTTACATATTCCTGGTATCCCAATCCTGCTCCATGATATTCTAGCGGAATCAAAACACCTAAAAAGCCATGTTTTCCCATTTCTCTTAGCGTCTCGACTGGAAAATGCTGTTCCTCATCCCATTCCATCATGTAAGGTCTTACCTTGGATTCGAGAAAATCACGGACACTTTCCCGGATGATCTTGACATTTTCACTAGTTTGTACATTCATAGGCGCTAATAACTCAAAAGCCTCGCAAATTTACATTTAATTAATATTTATCAATAGACAACCAAATCCGTATAATGGTTCAATGAATCAATTAGAAAAATCTCCCCATCGTCGATTGAAGAGTTTACATGTCAATAGTTATATTTCGATTTCCACCATTGTCTGAGTTTTTCACGGGCTTTCATTTCGGTGGAGTTGTTTTGGGGCTCATAAAATTTAGTGCCTTCCAGCCCTTCTGGTAAGTACTCCTGTGCCACAAAGTTATTTTCATGATCATGAGCATAACCATAATCCTTACCGTATCCCAATGATTTCATTAGCTTGGTTGGTGCATTACGCAGATGCAAAGGCACAGGCACATTTCCGCTGTCACGGACCTGACCAAGAGCAGCACTTATTGCCGCGTAGGCTGAATTACTCTTGGCAGACAAAGCCAAATAGATAGCTGCTTCAGACATAATAATTCTCGCTTCTGGAAATCCAACCGCCTGGACCGCCTGAAATGCTTGCGTAGCCATCAATAATGCATTGGGATTAGCCAAACCAATATCCTCAGCAGCAGAAATAATCATTCGCCGGCATATAAACTTTTCATCTTCACCACCTTCGATCATTCTCGCTAACCAATAGAGAGCTCCATTCGGGTCACTTCCCCGGATCGATTTAATAAAGGCCGATATGATATCATAGTGTTGATCTCCATCCTTATCGTACCGCACCAGATTCTGTTGAATCGTTTCTTCGACCATCTGATTGGTAATCACCAAATCAGCAATTGGATATGCCTCTACCACTATTTCGAAGGCGTTCAGTAGTCTTCTGGCATCTCCACCTGAATATTGCAGCAATTTGCTATACTCCGCCACGCGAATATTGCGCTTACTATATATCTCATCCCGCTTTAGACAATCGTCTACAATTTTAATCAGTTGCTCCTTACTGAGAGGCTCCAGGGTATAAACCTGACATCGCGATAAAAGGGCGGAAATCACCTCGAACGAGGGATTCTCAGTTGTCGCGCCAATCAAGGTGACAATTCCCTGTTCAACGGCCCCGAGCAATGAGTCCTGCTGTGACTTACTGAAACGATGAATCTCATCGATGAATAGAATAGCACTCGCCGCATCAAAAAACCGCTGTTTTTGGGCCCGTTCGATGGCATCTCTGACATCTTTAACTCCGGAATTAATGGCGCTCAAAGAATAGAATGGAATTTTCAGTTCATTGGCAATAACTTTCGCCAGAGTTGTTTTACCCACTCCAGGAGGTCCCCAGAGAATAAAGGAAGGAATGCGTTTTGCTTCCACGGCCTTTCGCAATACTTTGCCTTCACCCACCAGGTGTTCCTGTCCAATATATCGGTCAAGCGTCTGGGGACGCATCCTTTCTGCAAGTGGAATCATTTAAGACTTGACTTCCCTTTATTTTTCTGAAGAGATACTCCCAAATTCATAATCAGCATTTACGATTTTGAAGTCTTCTTTTTCCACTTTCTTGGTTAGCCAGGAAGAGGTTTCTTTGCCTTTTCCTTCTTTAGTAGTGTGCGATTCCATCATAAATCCTTGGGGAAAATCTTTAAGGTTTTCATAGGTAGTTCCAGCAAATCGATCAATGAAACCGGAAAAAGACTTTTGCCACGATATCTCCAGATCTTCCGTCATATAAAACTGATTTTCATATTCTCCATCTGTACTGAGGTATTCGTCACAAGAATATCCTGCCACCATTTTGGTGTTTCCGGTGGCTTTGAAAGTCCATTTGGTACTGGTCGAATCCATTTGGTTCTGCACCAGCATGGCGCCCATCCCCATCATATGGGGGATAGCCTGGGCTGTTTTCTTACCTTTTTCGTCTTCCAGATAAAGGACAATCACATCTTTTGCCCCATCGATCAAGCAAATCCTCTTGTCTTTTTTTTCCTCTTGCTCCATGGCAAAAAGCGATCCGTCTGTCGTGAAGTACATGATAGAATTTTGTACATCACCATCATTGGTGATTTCGACAGATACTTTATGATCAAATGAATAATTTTCAGGTACATCGGCTGCTTCATTCATCCGACTCATCCAGTCATTAGCCAATTGACCATATTTAATAGCTACGGAATCTCCATAGTCGGCCTGATAGGTACTGTCCTGTTTGGCCGCATCAATTAGCATCTCATCAAAAGCGTCAGACATTGATTTGTAAATACGCTGAGCGATTGCATCACTGGCCTTTTCAACCAGCATATCCTCCACTTTGTTTTCCGCCTTCTGCATCGTTTTCCTGAGTACCCTATTTAATATGCCCTGAGCGTGGGTCTGTCCACTCAATAACAAGCCAACCAACAATATGAACCGATACATAAGTACTTCTTTTTACTTAGAAATTTAGTCCTTTCACCACATCAAAGATAAGAAAAGGAAAGGCAGTTAAAAATGAGTATGTCGATGATTACATTTGACCGGTAGATCAGTTTTTTTGTCTTTATGCTTAACATTAACGATTGTTTAACCAACACTTCCAGGTATGTATGGTATCTTAATGTCACAAATCGTGTTATATAAGAGTATCGTTCACATTTAATGAAGCAAATTAGCTGGATAGTATTACTGACCTTCTTTTTAGGTCATTTTTCGTTCGCACAAAAACCATTTGTTTGTCGAGGAGACTACTATTTTACGCTTCAGGCCAGAGATTATAATGAACTCTTTTCGATAGATATTGATCCGATTACCCAGCGGGTCACTTTTGTCAATCTGAATATCGACGTTGGCTATGATCTGAATGCCATGGGATACCGTAGTACGGACAATTTCATATATATACTAGATCAGAGAGACAATGGGTTGATCCGTATCGATGCGGATGGACATCTGACCAAGTTAAGGGTGCTTGATGAGATTAGAAAATTGAGATACTTTGCGGGAGCTTGTACTCCAGACGGTAAATATCTGGTGATTTCGGGAGCACCTTTCGATTTTGGTTTCGGCAGTGCTAATGTAAATCTGGTCTTCATCGATCTCGAAGATCCCAATTATGGAACTCATGAGGTCAATTTAAGGGATAACCCATACTTGTTTTTTGATATGGTTTTCGACCCATTGACGGGAATTTGCTATCCCTACGACTTTAACTACCAGACCCTTTTGACCA
>JAGQWV010000980.1 GCA_020437045.1 Saprospiraceae bacterium
CACCATGGCTCAGGTCTATTTCCTGCAGGGAAGAACCCAGACACCAGTGGTTTTCGACTACTTTTTTAGAAAACTTCCTTTTAAAGGTGGATATGTAGTCTCTTGTGGCCAAGAAGTTCTTTTAGACGCTCTGGACAAATTCTATTTTAATGATGAAGATTTAAAATTTCTTGCATCCAATGGATTTCATCGGGAATTTCTGGAATATCTAAAAGGATTTAAATTTCGTGGAACTCTATATAGTGTCCTTGAAGGAATGCTGGTTTTTCCCAATTGCCCGATATTAATTGCAGAAGGTAATCTTATCGAGTGTCAAATTGCAGAGACCATCATTCTTAATATTCTCAATTTTCAATCATTGATTGCCACCAAGGCCAGTCGCATGCGGCAGGTGGCCAAGGAGAAAACATTGATCGACTTCGGTGTGCGCAGGGCTCAGGGACCAGCCTCTTATTATGCCACCAGGGCGGCAACTATTGGTGGATTCAATGCGACAAGTCACGTTAAAGCGGCTATGGATTTTGGTATACCAGCGTCTGGCACAATGGCGCATTCTTTCATCCAATCAATGCCGGACGAACTATCTGCCTTTCGTGCCTATGCACAGGCCCAACAAGAAAAATGTGTCTTACTGGTTGATACATATGATACCTTGCGCAGCGGTGTACCAAATGCCATCAAAATCGGTAAGGAGTTGGAAAATGCAGGGCATAGACTTCTCGCCATTCGCCTAGATAGTGGAGATCTGGCCTATCTTGCCAAGGAAAGCCGGACGATGCTGGATAAGGCCGGCCTTGCCTATGTACAAATCGCCGCATCCAATCAATTAGACGAATATGTAATAAAAAGCCTGGAAGAGCAAAAGGCCCCCATCGATATTTATGGCGTGGGAACCAACCTGGTCACGGGAGCCCCGGATGGAGCACTTGACGGTGTCTACAAAATGTCAGAAATTAATGGGAACGCCACTATAAAAATGTCAGAAAATATTACTAAAACTACCTTACCCGGAAGAAAAAAGGTTTATCGCACCCTTAATGAAAATTCGGATATGGGAGGAGTGGATGCCGTTGTATTAAATAGCGAGGAAGAAGTTAAAAAGATATTTCATCCAACTGATCCCTACAAATCCATGCAATTAGATAAATACCGGTTAATTCCGCTACTACAGCCCATTATGCAGGAGGGAAAAAATGTGCTCCAAAGAGAAAAGATCTTCGAGATATCGACTTTCTCACAAAAACAACTGGAGAGCCTTCCTGCTGAGTACAAAAGATTTGAAAACCCCCATCAGTATAAAGTAGGGATTAGTAATTCTTTAATGGAGCTTCGTAATTCTTTAATTAGAAATCATCCAAGATGAAAAAAGCACTAATTATTATTGATGTTCAAAATGATTTTACCAAAGACGGTAATTTAGCAGTGCCGGGAGGGGAAGAAATAATCCCTTTCATTAATAATATACAAACTCATTTCGAAACCATTATCGCTTCCCAAGATTGGCATCCGGCTGATCATGGCAGTTTCGCTTCCAATCATAAAGGCAAAAAACCATTTGAAAAGACGCTGCTAAATGGACTTGATCAGGTGTTATGGCCTGACCATTGTGTTCAGGGTAGTGCTGGAGCTGAATTCCATCCCGATTTGGTGCTCAATAAAATAAATGCTATTATTCGCAAAGGTATGGATCCCGAAATCGACAGCTATAGTGCATTTTTTGACAATGGACATCGTAAGCAAACCGGATTAGCAGGACTTCTCTTTGACTTAGGAATAAAAGATCTATTTTTCTGTGGACTGGCAGCAGACTATTGCGTCTATTATTCTATTAAAGATGCTCTTGCCGCAGGATTTCACTGCAACCTATTTTTGCAAGGAACGCGAGCTATATCCAGTGAAAATTTTAACTTGATTAAATCAGAATTAGCAGTATCCGAGGTGAAACTTATCGATTAGAAGAGAGATAAAATTACTAATTTCATCATACATTTATGGTTCTTATTCATTTTTAGTGGG
>JAGQWV010000981.1 GCA_020437045.1 Saprospiraceae bacterium
AGTTATTGTAGAAATGCTGCACTAGTTCTTTCGAAACCGAAATTCTCGAGGTTGAGCCAAATGCAGATGGATTATCTAAGAAACCAAGTTGAAGCTCACTGCAGTACGGCTTTCAGAATGAAATTGATTACTGAGTCTTGTTTCGGTGTAAAAATATTCTGATTTGGTGATTTATTGCCAAACATTATTTCAATATATGATCATATGTTCATATATTCACTATGAGAGTGTGATGATGGTCACTTTTAATTCTAAACAAGAAGTACATTTTTGCACTTGTATAGAATGTCATTATTTAACAAATAGATCTTTAAGTCATTAATTATGAAAATTGAACAAATATATACTGGATGTTTAGCTCAAGGGGCTTATTACATCAGTTCAAAGGGAGAGGCGGCCATCATTGATCCGCTTCGTGAGGTGCAGTCATATATCGATCGCGCAAAGAAGGATCATGTGAAGATCAAATATATTTTTGAGACGCATTTTCATGCGGATTTTGTTAGTGGTCACGTAACACTGGCAGAAAAGACCGGTGCTGAGATTGTATACGGTCCTACCGCCAATCCTACTTTTCCGGCCATCATTGCAAAAGATGGACAGGAATTTAAAATCGGTGATATAACCATTAGGGTACTTCATACTCCTGGTCACACTATGGAAAGCAGTACTTATCTACTGATTGATGAGCAGGGCAACAATCATGCAATATTTACCGGTGATACACTTTTCCTTGGAGATGTGGGAAGACCGGATTTGGCCCAAAAGGCTGCACATATGACCCAAGAGCAGTTGGCTGGATTGCTATTTGACAGTCTCCGCACCAAGATCATGCCATTGGCAGATGAAACCATCGTGTATCCGGCCCATGGAGCGGGATCAGCCTGTGGTAAAAATATGATGAAGGAGACTGTAGATACGCTGGGTAATCAGAAGAAGATGAACTATGCGTTAAATCCGAAATTGACTAGGGAAGAATTTATTAAGCAGGTGACAGATGGTCTTCTGCCTCCACCTCAATACTTCGCTCAGAATGTGGCGCTAAACAAGTCGGGCTATCAAAGTATTGATGATGTGTTAAAAACAGGAGTTGTACCACTGCCACTTGATGAGTTTACTGCCTATATAGAAGATGATACCATTTTGTTAATGGATACCCGAAGTAAGACAGAATTTGTCAACGGACATATTCCTGGATCCATATACATTGGTTTGGATGGTAGTTTTGCTCCTTGGGTCGGAGCTTTGATTCCTGATCTGCAACAAAAGATAGTCTTTATTGCCGATGAAGGCATGGAGGAAGAAGTGGTAATCAGACTCGCCAGGGTCGGATTTGATAATACGCTGGGATATCTGGAGGGTGGATTTAAAACCTGGAAAGATGCTGGTAGAGACGTAGCAACGATCAATTCTATATCACCAGAAGAATTTGCCAAGAATTATGGACAGTGGACGCACAATCAAATTCTTGATGTGCGAAAACCCACTGAATTTTTGTCACACCATGTATTAAATAGCACCAATTTACCTTTAGATTATCTCAATAACAACATGGATAAGTTGGATAAGGATCAGAAATATGTGCTTTTCTGCAATAGTGGGTATCGGTCGGTAATTGCTGCATCAATTTTGATGGCCAGAGGTTTTCGTGGGCTGACCGATGTGAGGGAAGGATTTCAGGGTATTTCAGAAACTTCAGCGCCGGTAAGTGCTTATACTTGTCCTACCGAAATTTCCCAGGAAGTACTCGACTCTGCTTTGGCAGAAGTAATGTAAATGCTAATAGAAATTATTTATTGTGAAGGGGGTGATTAGTCGCCCCCTTTACATTTCAACCAAACAGGATAATTGTTATGTAAACTTCGTTAGACAAGTCTTGTTGGAAATTAGTTCTGTGACCATTGTCAAATTGGTAGCAATGTCATAGAATCTTTTTTTTTTATTAAATCGACACATAATTCG
>JAGQWV010000982.1 GCA_020437045.1 Saprospiraceae bacterium
TTCGAAATGAAAGTTTTCCTGACTGGAAGTATCTTCACTGAGCAACGAAAAGCAGTAAAGATTTGGTGCACTCGATGTGTAGTTGCCCTTTCGAACTGAAAGTTGATGATCACAAGATAGAGATGCATTGGTATTGGAAAGCACCAACCCCCAAGGAAGGATCAACAAAAGCGCAGCCGATATCCGAGTGAATTTCATTAACTAAATAGTGATAGACTCAAAACGTAAATTTACAACTCTTAGTTCTTTTAAAATTTTAAATCTTTTAGTGAGCAGTTAGGTATAAAAATACCAATCCTGCCAAGTACCCGACTAAGGCCAACAGGCTTAGTTTCTTTAAATACCAGATAAAATTAATTCTTAGAATTCCCATCATTGCCACACCCGCTGCAGAACCTATGATCAAAACACTACCTCCCGTACCTGCACAATATGCCAAAAGCTCCCAGAAATGGTGATCCTGGGGGTAGGTATCGAGAGAATACATTCCCATGGCCCCCGCAACGAGAGGTACATTATCAACAATTGAAGATAGCAATCCAATCGTGAGATTGATAAGATAAATGTTGCCCAAAGATTTGTCAATGACATGAGCAAAGTCCAACAAAATGCCTGTAGTCTGCAAACCGGCCACCGCCAACAATATCCCTAGAAAAAAGAGGATACTTGGTGTATCAATTCTCCGGATAATATCTCCCACCATCAAGCCTTCAGAATCTTCATCAGATTTATTTCGATGTAAGACTTCCGTGGTGATCCACAATACGGAGAGACTACCCAGCATTCCCATAAAAGGTGGCAAATGGGTAATATTTTTAAAAACAGGTACAAACAACAGACCACCAATCCCCATGATAAAAATCAATCGCTGTTCAAAGGGAGTGACATCTGCTATATTGTGACCCGAGGCAACGGTTTCTTCCGGTCGCTCCAACTCACCCTTCATGGTGAAAGACAAAATAATCAATGGCACCAGTAAACAGATGATACTTGGTGCTAACAGTTGCTGAACGATTGATAGTGCCGAGATTTGTCCACCAATCCAAAGCATAATCGTCGTCACATCTCCAATCGGTGACCAGGCACCTCCCGCGTTGGCAGCGAGAACTACCATACCACCATAAAACCACAGATCATCTTTCTCCTTGATCAACTTGCGAAGCAAGGTGGCAATGACGATGGTGGTGGTTAGATTGTCCAATAATGCAGACAAGAAAAAAGTAACAAAACATACCATCCACATAAGTTTGACCTTATGTGTTGTTCTAATGCTATCAGTCACCAGATTAAAACCCTGATAAGAATCAATCAATTCTACGATGGTCATGGCGGCAAGCAGAAAGAAGAGAATTTCGGCAATATCACCAACGTGATGCAGTAGTGACTCTTCGAGATGATGAGCAAGATCGAAAGACCCACCGGCCTCTGCCAATTCCGCTCCAAAAAATGTCATGCCCGAATAGACCATCAAAGTCCAGCAGATGACCCCGGTAATGATTGCCGTCGCGGCTTTATCAACTTTCACCACATGTTCTAATGCGATAAATGTATAACCCACTATAAAAGCCACGATAATTAGTGCATACATGAATATCGTTTTAAAAATCCTAGAATAAAAATAGTCTGGAGGTTGCTTATGAACACTTTGTCCAAAGGTGCAGCCCAGGAGTTTGGCCACCTAATTTCAATAAAATTGTGATCTTTTCGGAAATTTCTTTTGCTTCTATTCTGTAGATAGCGATGAAAGACCTCTTCCGGTCAAAGCAGAAAGGTTATCTCGAACGATATGCTGAATGAAGACAGGATCGGACAAATAGGTCGTAGTCTATGTGCCTGGAAAGAAAAAAGCCGCATTACTTTTAATGCGGCTTTGTAATACCAACTTATGTACCAGTACTGCAAACTTTCGATTTAAATATCTTTTAAATGTTTGATAATCAACAAAAAAAGCCAGCGGCTGGTCAAGGCGATTAGCGATTCAAAATAGAATTCCATCAGCGCTTCGTTTATCTTAGAAAACGAACCACCAACCAGCACGCTGGCCGTCACCCAATTGACTCTCAATGTTTATTTTCTTGACCATTCTTCCTGCTTGGACACAGAATAATACATAAATAACTACAGCATTGATTTATCAACTTGGTGTATAGTTAAAATGGTTGCCAAACCATTTTAGTATGCTCTACGAGATGTCCGTAATATTTGTTTTGAAGTGGTGACTTCGTATGGAAGTGACCTCAGATGTGTCGTAAATAACTATATATTAAAAGCTAAATAATCATAAATATTGCCTGGCAGTCAAAATATAAATGTTAAATATTTGACGGATAATCAAAGACTAAAATCAGACGCTTAGCCTGGTTTTTGCGGTAATGAATGCCAGGAGAACATCCAATCCTTTCTGATAACTATCGTTATTATTGATCACCATATCGACTCGCTCTCTGAGATGCCTGATATATGTAGCATAGGAGGGCATCACATGATTTTGGTAGCGATGCAGGATTTCATCCAGGTCATAATTCCTCTGTCCCAGATCTCTTTTAATTCTCCGAATCAATTTTAAGTCCTCTTTAGCGTGCATATATATGCTATAATCAATCATTTGTACCAATGATGTATTCGTAAACAGGAAAAGCCCCTCCAGCACAATGACCGGAGCTGGTTTTACCACTAATTCGCTCGCTTGTTGGACCTCATTATTAAATACATAAGCTGGCCGTCTTATGACCTGTCCTTCAACCAGTCTTTGAATATCTTGTTCGAAAGCCTCAAGATCGAGAGCACTGGGAATGTCAAAATTTAAATACCCTGCTTCATCCATCTTCTGCACACTTCGGGACCGGTAGTAGTCATCTTGGGAAATGATGCAGACTTCCTCCATGGAGAAATTCGTGCGGATACTTTTCAGAACCGAAGTCTTCCCGGAACCTGAACCTCCGGTTATTGCAATAATTGTAGCCTTTTTCATACCCAAAAGTGAACCGAAAAATAAGACATATTAAGCACAAAGTGCGAAGTCAGGATTATATCCCCAAAACCAAAGAAAAGTGAAAATACAGAATAGAGTAGATTTGTTATATTGGCACTCCTATGGATTTGCTAAATGATATCTTCAGAGGTATACTTGGGATGGGCAGTCTCCTGGTAATATGCTATCTGTACAGCAGCAGTCGAAAATCAATTGATTGGAAATTAGTGGGAATGGGTATTTCACTGCAAGTAGTACTTGCTCTACTCATGTTAAAAGTACCATTGATACGGACCCTTTTTAAGTTTATTGTAGATTTCTTCGTGCTAATGATCGATGCCACCCAGGAATCCGCAAAGTTTCTTTTCGGAAACCTGGCAGATCCTACCCAACCCTTTGGTTTTGCATTTTATGTATTGCCAACCATCGTTTTTTTCTCTGCTTTATCATCGCTACTTTACTATTTGGGAATTTTACAACGTGTGGTCTATGGCTTTGCCTGGATCATGAATAAGACCATGCGTCTTTCTGGTGCAGAAAGTCTAGCGGCCGCGGCCAATGTTTTCATTGGTCAAACGGAAGCACCACTAGTTGTTAAACCTTATCTGGAAAGGATGACAAAATCGGAAATGAATTGTCTTATGACCGGAGGTATGGCGACTATTGCCGGTGGAGTGTTCGGCGCCTATATGGCCATGCTTGGTGGTAGCACGATCGAAGGCAAACAACTTTTTGGTATGCATCTGCTCACCGCATCGATTATATCTGCTCCCGCGGCTATCGTGGCTGCGAAGATGCTTTTTCCGGAGATTAATCGGGATGAAATTGATAAGAATATAGATATTCCTCGCAGTGCAGCAGGAAATAACGTCCTCGATGCCTTATCGGTGGGTACTACCGATGGAGTAAAGCTAGCTGTGAATGTTGGAGCTATGTTGTTAGCCTTCATGGCCTTTATTTATCTGGCAAATGGCATCTTTTTCGAATTTGGAAAATGGACCAATTTGAACGCCATAATCGTTGATAAAACCAATGGCGCCTATGAAGGATTCACACTACAATATATTTTCGGTATTTTATTCAGTCCCATCGCCTGGCTGCTGGGCGTCCCGGGAGCGGACATGGTAGCTGTAGGCCAGATGCTCGGCGAAAAAACTATTCTGAATGAATTCTTTGCTTATGTCACACTAACTGACATGAAAAATAGTGCGCTAATCAGTCCAAAATCAATCATTATTGCGACCTATGCCCTTTGCGGTTTTGCCAACTTTGCTTCCATCGGAATCCAGATTGGAGGAATTGGTGCTATAGCCCCGGGACAAAGAAAAAATCTATCGCAACTGGGTTTAAGAGCCCTTATCGGTGGCACTATTGCCTGCTTTTTTACAGCGGTCATCGCTGGTGTCCTGGTAAGGGAATTATAAGAATTAATGAAATGCAGGAAATTCTCAAACGTATTGAAAAAGCGCATGACTTTATACAGAGACAAAGTAATCTCAAGCCTCAGGTGGCTATTATACTCGGTTCTGGCTTTTCCGGATGGATCTCCGGACTAAAACAGATTTTCAACCTGTCATACAGCGAAATACCAGGTTTTCCGACGACAAGTGTCATTGGACATGATGGCCATTTGATCCTGGCAGATCTGGAAGGATTTCCCATTCTCATTATGCAGGGTAGATTTCACTACTATGAGGGTTTATCGATGCAGGAACTCAGTATTCCTGTGCGTGTATTTAAATTATTAGGTATCAAAACCCTCTTGTTGACCAATGCGGCAGGATCGATAAACCGAAATTATACTCCTGGTGATATCATGATCATTAGTGATCATATAAACCTTGTCCAGAATAATCCTCTTATCGGACCTAATGCAGAAGATTTTGGTACCCGTTTTCCGGATGCTGCAAAAATATACACCAATGAATTACAACAAATAGCGCTTTTGGTTTCCGTAAAACATGGCATACGAACTCATAATGGAGTGTATGTTTTTGTCTCTGGGCCGGTATTTGAAACACCGGCCGAAATCCGGATGATGCGTACTCTTGGCGCGGATGCCGTCGGCATGAGTACGGTTCCCGAAGCGATAACCGCCTGTCATGCAGGAATAAATGTATTGGGCATTTCGTTAATTGCCAATCTGGCTTCTGGTATGGCAGATCATGAATTAACCCATGAAGATGTGATGAAGACGATGGATCAAGTTTCTCCAAAACTTCATGGAATCCTCAGCGAGTTAGTCCTCAAATTAGCTGCTTTATCCTAGGTTGAGGCCACCAAATACTGCGGCAATGAGCATTATTGATTTAATTGTTAAAAAACGGGATCGGGGTAAATTTTCAACAACGGAGATTGGTGAGCTAATAGACTATGTTTGTAATCCGGAAATTCCCGATTACCAAATCAGTGCCTTATTAATGGCACTTTATCTCAATGGACTGGATGACGACGAAACGTCCGATCTCACCAGGGCTATGGCCACATCCGGTGATACACTTAACTTTCCAAACACACCGGGAGCAATAATTGACAAACATAGTACGGGTGGTGTTGGTGATAAAACTTCTCTCGTGCTGGTACCGCTTCTTGCTGCCGCAGGACTTAAAGTAGCCAAACTTTCCGGAAGAGGTTTGGGTCATACCGGTGGTACATTGGATAAATTGGGAGTCTTTGATGGATTTCAAGTCGACCTGAACAAGACTGCTATTGAGGCATTGGTAAATGAAAATGGAATGGTCATCAGCGGTCAGACGGATCGAATTGTGCCCGCCGATAAACGCCTCTATAGCCTAAGAGACCTTACCGGAACCGTTGAATCCATGCCTTTGATAGCCAGTAGTATTATGAGTAAAAAGATTGCCTCAGGTGCCCGGTATATTTTGTTGGATGTTAAAGTGGGAAGTGGCGCTATGTTTTCTGATCCTGAAAAAGCAAAGACGCTGGCACTTAAGATGGTGGGGATCGGAAAAACACTCGGCGTCCCCACTAAAGCAGTCCTGACAGACATGAATGTGCCGTTGGGTAAAATGGTTGGAAATGCCCTGGAAGTCCGGGAAGCAATCGATACGCTACATGGCGGGGGTGATCAACGTTTTAGAGAATTATGCATTCGCCTGGCGAGTAAAGCCCTAGCGCTAACCAGTGGAAGTAATAATGACCAACAATTTGATAATCATATAGTTGGACTTATTAATTCAGGTAAAGCTTTTGATAAATTCAGACTGTTGATCTCTAGTCAGGGAGGAGATTTAACCGCTGTGGATCATCCGGAAATGCTTCCCTTGGCGGATTTTCAAAAGACGTTATATTCGGATACGAAAGGATATATCAGTGGAATCGAGGCAAAAAAAATCGGCATCGGCTCGATGGTAAGTGGTGCAGGAAGATCGCGAAAAGAAGATAAAATCAATTTGGGAGCAGGTGTAGAACTCCATGTGTCTCTCGGCGATTCAGTAAATAAAGGTAGCCCTTTAGCCACGGTCTATGCCAGTGATAGCCAACGATTGGCCAAGGCTATAGAAGTTATTCTCCCCGCGTTTACTTATGCACTGGAAAAACCTGATCCTTCGCGCCTGATATTAGCAGAATACTAGTGCAGCATTTCCAACATAACTGATACTATTGTCGGCTTCTTTTTTGCGATCTCATTCGTTGCAAAAACTCGCT
>JAGQWV010000021.1 GCA_020437045.1 Saprospiraceae bacterium
AGTCTGGGAGGTCTGGCGCGCTGGAAAAACAAATCAGTTGAAAAATCCAGAATTCTACCACTGGCAGATGATTTTTATAGCCTTAGAAATACAGGGCCCGGTACCATTGCCGTAGATAAAGATCACACCATATCCGGGAAAGGAAGTATTCTTCTAAAAACTCCCAGTTCGCTAGGTGAAAAAAATCCATCGAACCGGGCTTATGCATTTGCTGAATTGGTACGGCCTCTGGAACGGGAAAATTTAACTGAATTCAATCGGTTTTCCGTATGGATATATGCCGATGCCCCTGGATTTTATTCTTTTTTTGTGGGCTGCACTTTATATAATGACGGTGAAAAGATTATGCCTACTCCCGGTCGATTTGAAGGTCAGCATTTTGTGACCATTTATCCCGGTCGGTGGCGGCAAATTATCTGGGAAATACCTGATTTATATCGCGATGCGGTCACGGGATTCTCCGTTAATATTATGCTGACCGGATCTCCCAAAGGAGCAGCAAATGAATTGAAGCTATATGTAGACGATATGCGAATTGAGAAAGTATACCCAGAAAATACCCGGGGGCTAAATCTACGCAGAGATGCCATTGCCTATTGCCATAGTGGTTATCGTCTGGATAGTCGCAAACAAGCTTTAATACAAAATGCAAAAAGTTCTGACTTTCAACTCATCGACCCGCAAGGAAGACATGTCTTTTCCGGAAAAGGAAAATCCCTGCCTGAAGGATTTCTTCAACTTGATTTCACCGATTTTGATACTCCGGGCATCTACATGTTAAAATCAGGTGATCTAACTTCGCGTCCCTTTCCCATCGGTGAAGAGGCGTTTCTGGCAACTGCCTGGCATACCCTTAATTTTTTCTATGCCGAACGCTGCGGTTTTGATCAACCAGGAATACATCAGGAATGTCATAATGATGTCTTTTGCCTCCATCCGGATGGACGAAAGATTAGCGTACAAGGTGGATGGCATGATGCTGCCGATCTAACCCAGGGAGTAGGTAATACGGCGCGGGGAGGGATTGCCATGCTTGAATTAGCCCGGTCCGTCGAAAATTCACAACCAGAATTATATATACGTCTACTGAAGGAAGCGAGGTGGGGACTTAACTGGACCTTACGCACCCGGTTTGGCGATGGATACCGGGAAGGAGGTCTGATTATTGGTATTTGGACGGACAATATTGTGGGTACCAAAGATGATATGGAAGGAAAGGCCTCCAACCGCCCGGCTGACAATTTCATTTCTGCCTCCTATTGTGCCCTGGCAGCCCCTTTATACAAAAAATCAGATCCTGTTTTTGCCGAAATATGCTATCAAGCTGCCATTGAAGATTTTGACTTTGCTAATACACTTCTTACGCAGGCAATCAATGATAAAAATGAAACGGAAATGTATGGGAGAGCTACTGTATCTGCCATGCACCTTTACCAACTGACCGGTGAAGAAAAATACCTAAATTGGGCAGTTCAGTATGCCAGAGTGATCATGGCCTGCCAGCAATTGGAAAGACGGTCAGAATGGACCTTACCACTACATGGCTTTTTTTATGAATCCAGAAAAAAGAATCGAATTTTAGAATACTTTCATCGCAGCGATGAGCAATTGATGATCCAGGGATTAGCGATGCTGATTGAGTCAATACCCGATCATAAAGAGGCCCTCGCCTGGAAAGAATCCTGTCAGGCATATCGTGACTATCTTAAAGAAATTGACGATATTATCTCACCCTATGCCATTCTGCCCGCTGCTATCTATGAGTTAGACAATGCAGATTTCGGAGGAATTTATCATGAAGGAGATCAAGTTGGAATGCCGTCGATGCAAGAGTACAATGCCCAGGTTAAAAACGGGATTCATCTTGGTGGCAAGTTTTATCTCAGAAGATTTCCAGTAGCCTATCAATTTCGTGGATTTCATGCAATAATCATGGCAAAGGCTAAATCCGCTTTTATCCTTGCCGACCTATTCCAGGATAGGGAACTTCGTGATATTGCCACCCGTCAACTTGAATACATCGTTGGTTTCAATCCCTTCGCCATGAGTTCGATTTATGGAGATGGATACGATTATCCGCCGTTGTATGGGGCATATGCTGGTGATGTGGTTGGAGCTGTGCCAGTCGGTTTTGAAACCTTTGAAAACGATGATGAACCTTACATGCCCATGCAAGTGAATGCTACCTACAAGGAGATCTGGACTCACACCAGCGCCGGTGTTATTTGGTTACTATCAAAGATCCTGAAAGAATGATGCATTCAAGATTTATTTTGATAATCGGCTGACCAGCATCACCATCATTGCCTGCTCCAATTTTATTAAATTGTACTGCACTAACCCCATTCGACCTTGAATTAATATTCAGAATTTACCCTTCCTAATTTAATTGTGCTATGACTCGTATTATCTATTTTCTGCTTTTCAACATCCTTTCGGTTTCATTATTCTCTCAGAACTTCTCGGATGGATTTAGCTTTACCTTACCACCCTTCGACTCCAGTTCTCAGCAATTTTTACCTCAGTTTCCAAAAAATCCGATCACAGAATTCATACACACGGAAGGTGACCAGTTTATATCCGGGGGAAGTCCCATTCGGTTCTGGGGGGTCAATCTCACCACCGGTGGTTGCTTTCCACAACAGGAACAAGCGGGTGGAATCGCTGCCCGGATGCGAAAAATAGGTATAAATCTGGTGCGTTTTCACCATATGGATAATCCCTGGACTAGTAGTGACGGCAGTATTTTAGAACGGAATGGTTCTACTAATTCCCTTAATCCAGTTACCCTGGATCGATTACATTACTTTCTCAGTAAAATGAAAGAAGAGGGCGTTTATGCCAATATCAATTTACATGTTAGCCGCACGTTCACCGAAGCAGATGGGGTAGCCGGGGCCGACTCTATACTGGATTATGGCAAAGCTGTAACAATGTTTGACCGACAACTGATCAATCTGCAGAAACAGTATGCACAACAGCTACTGACTACAGAAAACCCTTATACTGGATTATCGCTAGCCGACGACCCGGTGGTAGCTATGGTGGAAATCACCAATGAAAATACGCTCTATGGATACTGGAAAGACAACCGGCTTCAATCGTTTTCCAAGGGAGGAAGAATTCTATCCCGTCAGGCGGATACGCTGGATCACTTGTGGAATCAGTTCCTTTTAGACAAATACGCTAATCAGTCTGCTCTCGAATCCTCATGGTCAGTGGGTAATAGTCAGTCACCTGCAGAATTAGTCATCGATGGCGGATTTGAAAGTGGAGATCTCACTAAAGAATGGAGACTCGAACAACACGAAAACGCGCAGGCTACTATGACGGCATCCACTCAAAATCCTTATCAGGGAAACTTTTCTGCACGTGTACAGGTGAATCAGGTATCCGGAACCAACTGGCATCTCCAATTTGAGCAAAATGGCATTTCCGTACAAAGAGATTCTGCCTATACGATCCATTTCTATGGAAAAGCGGACAGCCCCCGGTCTATCCAGGTAAACTCCATACGCAATGCCGACCCCTGGACTTTCTATGGGGGAGCTACGATTGAACTCGGCACGGAATGGAAGGAATATTCCGTTTCGATTGTTCCATCAGAATCCAATACCGGTTTGACCCGGGTCGCGTTTATTCTTGGTGGCCAAACTGGTGTATACTGGCTCGATAATGTAAGTATGTCTCTGGCCCAACAGCAGGGACTGGAAGAGGGTGAAAATCTGACATCGGGCAATATTCGCCGGATCTCTTATTCAGAAAGATTTAGTTACCATGACCAGCGCGTCGCTGATATGGCAGAATTTTATCTAAAACTACAGCGTGACTATTATGACGAAATGTATGACTATCTAGTAAATGGCCTTGGCATCAAAGTGCCGATCACCGGATCCAATGCTTTTGGTGGTTTGTATGAACCATATACTCACCAGGGGCTCGACTACATCGATGATCATGCCTATTGGGACCATCCACGCTTCCCTAATATCGCCTGGTCCCAGACTGATTGGGTGATAAATAATCAGTCCATGTTAGCCCATTCGTATCTGGGCACGGTACCGGGAATTTTTGGTGGATATCAGATGAAAGACAAACCATTTACTATCAGCGAATATAATCACCCCCAGCCCAATATTTATCAGGCCGAAATGGTGCCGGTGCTGGCCGGGTATGGAGCCTTTCACGGCGCTGATGGATTTATGTTCTTCGAGTATAATGGAGGAGATCCTGCTGATTGGACCGAAGATATTCAGAACAACTTCTTCTCCACACATAGCAATACGCCGGTCATGGCCTTGTTTCCCACCTTTAGCTATGCATTTCAAAACGAGTTGATTCGAGAAGATCCTCAACCGATTATTACGACCTATAATTCCAATTTTATAAATAACCTGCCCCAACTGGACAACCAAGGCCGATGGGGATCATTTTATCCATATGACAGCCATCTGGGACTAACCTCAGCGATCAAAATCGGCGATTTTTCGGCAGACCAGGTATCTCTACCTGACCAGACTGTGGGAAATGCACCTTTTAAAACCTCCACAGCTGATATGGAATTTGATCCGGTTACTCAGCAGCAATTGATTAGAACTCCCCGTCTCGAGTGTATCAATGGTCAGTTAAGCCCGCTGGCAGATAATTTGCAAAATCTCAACATCATCCAAGGGAATAAACACGGTGTAGTAGCCTGGCTTTCTCTAACACAAGATCCCCTGAATACCACAGAAAAATCACTACTTACCATTGTCTCCCGGTTTCAAAACCAAAATATGCAATGGGATGGCACGAACACTGTTCACAACAATTGGGGATCAGCACCCACGGAAGTCCAACCACTTAATTTGGAATTATCCCTGAACATTCACGCCGATTCGATCCGGGTTTACCCGTTGAATCCGATCGGGGAAGTGATGGATAGTTTTATGGTTTATCCGCAGGAAGATGGAAAATTTGCCTTATTAATTGATCAAAGTCAACAAAAATCGCTTTGGTTTGGTATTCGATCATTTTCGACCGTCGTGGCCGCGGTAGTCACTGAGATTGAAAATTTGCAAGTCTTCCCCAATCCGACCCAATCGGAACTACATATTCAGGGAGATATTGATTATTTTGATATTTCGATTGTCAATCCTCTCGGACAAGTTAAGCAAAAAATTAGTCATGTTAAATCTCCTGCCAATATAGATTTATCAACTTTTAAAAATGGTCTTTATTTCGTACTCATTAGCAATGAGGCATCTTCAAAGCAAAATGTTTATACCATTATGAAATACTAAAAATTGGAGCTAGCAGACTCATTCTGAAATGGATTTATTTTTTTCGCTCATAGTTTTGAATACTTAAACCGGGATTATGCATTAGATTTTCTA
>JAGQWV010000983.1 GCA_020437045.1 Saprospiraceae bacterium
CATCTTCCGCATATTAGGATTTTCGTCTCGAAAAAGCTTAAGACATAAATCCGCTGAAAGTTCATTTAATCCTTCCAGAGTCCATAAGGCATGGTATCTGGCATAAAGGTTTTCCGGTTGCATGACCATTTTCTCTAACGCCTCCTTCACGGAAGAATCTTGTCTTAGCACCAATGTCTGTTGCGCCATGTCTCTCCACCAACCATTGGGATGCGTGAGATCCTGCACCAATGCTGTTGCCGACTTCTCTGCCATATGAGGCATGGTCGTATCTCTCGGAATACCTTCATAGGTGACTCTCCAGATTCGTCCCATTCCTACGATTTTATCGAGCTGATATTGCTCAATTTTTGTACGCAGATAACTTCCTTTTTGTACCCATTGCCCCTCTTGAATAATACCATGATACATATCCGTGATATAAAGCGTACCATCGGGTGCCGTAGTTAAATCGACGGGACGAAATAATGGATCTGTTGATTTTAAAAACTCCGACTTGTAAGGTTGATAGTAATTGTGCAATTGTGTGATACCTTCTGTGACGATCGGATTTATCTGTCGCACAATTCGGGCAACGGGTTCACCATAAAAGTATTGACCGACCATCGCCTGTGGTAAGCGATGACCCCGATAAACATCATTTCCTGCCGAACCGGTTACCTCGTTGAGCGAACCATCCGGTCTGCGCACCGCCAACATCCCCGGTTGGAAATCTTCCAAGAGAATAGGTGCTCCCCAGGGTATCTTAAATCCCTCTGCTAATTCATCATCTACCTCAAAATTTCCATAATGTATGGGAAACTGAAAGTAAGATGGCAGTCCCGACGCTCCTCCCTGAAACCAAATTTTACCTTCGTTGTCTTGCGTAACCCCCCACTGAGCCCGATTATATCCGGTATTTTCCCGCAAAATTGCCCGGGGTGTGTAGCGAATGCGAAAAGCGTTATAGGTACTGTACATCCAATTATCAAGTCCATAATATAAGAAGGACTGCTGATGCTCTACATTACCCGACCGGCCAAAGTCTCCGGTGAAAAACTCTTTCAAATCCGCCTTTCCATCTCCGTCCGTATCCGTGTATTTATAGACATTATCCTGATTTGATTCCATGGATAATACACTATTTTCTCCCCACGGCAGTACAAAACGGGGAAAAATAAGACTATCAACGAAAACCCCTCCAGATTCATATTTTCCATCCTGATCTTTATCTTCCCATCGCGAGATAATGCTCGTAGGCTCCAACTCACCATCAGCATCTGCTGTTAGCATATAGGATCGAAGCTCTAATACATACATGCGTCCCTGAAGATCAAATGCTATAGCGGCAGGCTGCTCTATTTGAGGCTCCGTCAAAACCGGCTCCATTTTATAGCCCGGAGGCAACTGAAAACTAGCCAATTGTTCGTCCACGGTTTTTGGAAGCACCGGTGGCTTGGGAGTCAGATCAATATCCTTCCAAATGGGAGATTCCGGATCAGCATCTTCAGGCAATTTGATGTGAGGATAATCACCCGGAGATGAGGCCTGTTGGGTAGAACAATAGATAAACGCCAACGACAAGCCTACGATAAGCAAGAAAGATTTCACAATACTACTTTGATAAATTTGAAATGACAATAAATTCTGCTAGCAGATACAACCCCGACAATTTAGGTATTAATGTATTAATACCTGTTAATATTATCGCACAAATGAGGTGGCCATTCCTCCATCAACGTTAATCATGTTGCCGGTGCTTTTGTTCAAGATGGCCACTAATGCAAAAACACCATTAGCGATATCTTCTGGCAGAATAATCTCATTCATCAAATTTCGCTTCGCATAAAATGCAGGAAGTTCTTCTACGGTGATGCCATAAGCTTTTGCTCTTCCTTCAGCCCAGGCTCCTTCCCAAATCTTACTGCCAACAATAACGCCATCGGGATTGACCGTATTTACCCGGATTTTCTCAGGTCCCAACTCAGCCGCGAGTAATCGGGTCATGTGCTGTTGCGCAGCTTTGGCGGTACCATATCCGACATTATTTGGACCGGCAAATAATCCATTTTTGCTGGCTATGCTGATTAAATCCCCCCCTAAGCCCTGCTCGCGAAGTATTTTTACCGCCGCCTGAGATAATAAAAATTGGCCCTTCACCAAAACATTCTGGAGTAGATCCCAGTCCTGGTTAGAAGTATCTGTCAAAGACTTTGATATGGCTAGTCCAGCACTATGTACCATGATATCTACACCACCGTAATTAAGGCATGCACTGTCAAAAGCCGCCTCTATCGAAGCTTTATCTGTTACATCACAAAGCGCAGCACAAGCTGTATCGGCATCATATGCTTCCAATGCTTCATTTAAACGTTCTTTACTGACATCGGTAAAAACGACATTAGCACCTTCCGCCGCCAATTTATCTGCAATTGCCCGGCCAATGCCTCCACCAGCTCCGGTCACCAGGGCAATTTTCCGAGAGAGAGGCTTTTCCTTCGGCATTCGTTGGAGTTTCGCTTCTTCGAGCAGCCAGTATTCTATATCAAATGCCTCCTGGCGAGGTAATGCGGTATACTCCGTAATGGCCTCCGATCCACGCATCACGTTGATGGCATTGATGTAAAATTCACTGGCCACCCGGGCTGTTTGCTTGTTTTTGGCAAAGGTGAACATTCCCACTCCCGGGCAAAGTATCACCACTGGATTGGGATCACGTATTGCCGGACTGGTCGCTCTCTTGCACGCTTCGTAATACGCCGCATAGTCCTCACGATACTGTTGAAACAGCGGTTCCGTTGTGCTCTTCAGTTGCTCTGAATTTTCCATTTCATGCTGAAAATCGGCACGTACCACCAGTGGTTTAATTTTGGTTCTTAAGAAATGGTCGGGACACGAAGTACCCAATGGGGCCAGCCGGTCCAAATCCTTTGAATTTATAAATTGAAGTACTCGCTCGTCATCGGTAAAATGACCAATCATTCGTTGGTGGCTGGAACATAACCCACGTAAAACGGGCGCAATTTTAGCTGCGACTTTCTTTCGTATGTCGGCATCAAGACTGGTCACCTCCTCTCCCCCAAACACTGGTTTATCTTTCCCTTCCCGCTCAGCAATGTAAGCAGATGCTGTCTCGATTACATCCAGGCTGTTCATATAACATTCATAGGATGTCTCTCCCCAGGTAAATAGTCCATGGCCTCCCAAAACGATACCCCGGATGCCCGGATTTTCAACAACGCATTTTTCCAGTTGTAATCCCAGATCAAAACCCGGTCTTTGCCAGGGAATCCATCCCATGCTATCACCCCAGATTTCCCTGGTAATTTTCTCACTATCATGAGCGGCAGCAATGGCAATCACAGAATCAGGGTGCAAATGGTCAATGTGTTTAAATGGTAAAAATCCATGAAGTGCCGTATCGATGGAAGGTGCTTTGCTGTCTAAATCATATAGGCATCTTAAATATAAGGCCACCATTTCATCTTCGAATTCCAAACCACGGTAAATCTTTTTGAGATCCCGCATTCGATCCATATACAAACCAGCAATCCCCGAACGGGTGAGTGTTCCCAAATCTCCCCCAGATCCCTTTATCCACATGACCTCTACCGCATCTCCGCTTAAAGGATCTTTTTCTATTGTTTTGCAAGAAGTATTACCCCCTCCATAATTGGTAATCCGGAGGTCTTCTCCCAAAATATTACTTCGGTATAAAAACAGGGCAATTTCATCGCCTGCCAATGCAGCTGCCTTCTGTTCATCCCACAAATAATCCACGTATTTAAAATCCTGAGTACTCATCTACGAAATTTATTCTTATTTATCTAAAATCTATTTAATGTCATCTCTAAAACAAATTGACCAGTACCGACAACAACAAAAAAGCGCTAATTGCCAATCCGCTTAGCTTTGGTTACTAAAAACCGATAATCAAGGGTTAGATTATTTATTTCACCACTTTTATCCTTACTGAATTCAAGTTTTGTTTCACCACGTTGGAAAAGATCTGAATTATTTACTCTGTCCAGCACCAATTCCTGACCACCATAATCAACTAATAGCTGGGTTCCCTGAGCATGAATGGTAATTTTTTCACCGTCATCCGACTGAAAGGTGCCTGTATAAGCAGCTAAATCTGCTGCTGCCAAACGATTTTTCCAAGGCATGATAAAATGATACGTTCCGGATCCTGCGTTGAAAATCGCATACTCATCTTTATCTTCCACATATTCCAGATCAGTACTCATCTTCGCAATCTGGCCACTCTCTAAAATGTTCTGACCTTCTGATGGCAACCAAAAGGACACCCGGGTATTTGCCGGTATGGTGGCATCAAGCATTAATTGAGCTCCCTGCACCTTCCAGCTGACTTTTATCTCGCCGTACAGGGATTGGTAGGATAAATCTGCTTCC
>JAGQWV010000984.1 GCA_020437045.1 Saprospiraceae bacterium
GCTGATCATTAATATTCTGACACAAACCAATAATCCGGAACTCCTTTCTCACTTTTATAAAATAAATAAAAATCCCTATCCAAGCCTGGCAGAAATAATGGAAACAAATTTCAACGCTAAATTATCGCTATCCCAATTTGCCCGTATGACGTCAAGAAGTCTATCCACTTTTAGACGTGATTTTCTAAAAATCTATAACATTTCCCCGGGAGAATGGCTTCGTGAGAAAAGGCTTCAATTAAGCTGTCATCTTTTAAAAACTACTTCACGAAATATCGATGATATTGCCTATGAATGTGGGTTCAGCAGTCGCACCCATTTTATCCGCTGTTTTCGACAACGATTTGGCCCTACTCCTCACCAATTCAGGCAAGAACGATAATACAGCAGGTGATCACCAGATCAAACGAAACCACCTATTTAATCTCTCGTGCAAAATAGATCATATCATTTATTTCTGATTTAAATTGACCTTAATAGATACATAATTGACCTTATCAGAGACACCTGGCTAGGAATTATATATTTATTTTTACCAATACCTAAAACAGCAATTTAAAACCTCCCACCATGTTTCCGAATAAATCCGGTTTCCCCAAAAAACTTAATAGGAATATTGCGTTATCGCTTATCGTTCCTATCATGCTCCTCGCGCCCGTAACATTTACTAAAAAAGATATTTATCCACCTTCCAGCCCCAGTCTGGTCATCGCGATTAATGAAGCTACGTACACCCTGGCGAATCAACATGATCAATTCTATTCTTTTATTGGCGTACGCGCTTTGGCAATGACCCACCTGGCCATCCATGACATCTATAATAATTCCAATAAGCAATATGCCGCATTTCTTGTCAAATCTCATCCATCACAACCGATTCATCTCGAGATGGCAATCATAGCATCCACAAAACACATACTCAATTCCATCTATCCTGATCGGCAGGATACCATCAATGACCTTTATCAGGAATGGCAGCAACAGCTGACGCATATGGAACATAAAGAAGCTAGCATTGATTATGGCAAGCTGGTCGCACAAAAATATATTGATTACCGTGCTCACGATGGTCATGAAAAAAATGGAGACTATACGCCGATGACCAAGCCCGGAGATTATCAATATACTCCTGGATTCGATTATGTTTGGAAACCGGACTTTTCGGTAGCCAGGCCCTTTACTTTAGATTCTGTCAGTCAATTTCGCTCACCTCCTCCTCCGGATCTGGCTTCCCAAACCTATGCAGAATCATACAATGAAGTGAAGGACTATGGTGTAAAAAACAGCACTTACCGAAATGCCGATCAAACCTCTTTTGGACATTGGTGGGCAGAATTTGGCGAACATGCCTGGAACCGTATCGGGAGGATAGTCGCAAAGCAGCGTAAACTGTCGGAGGTCGAGACAAACCGGATGTTTGCCCTAATCAACATGAATTTATATGATTTGTATTTAGCATCCTTCGATAGCAAGTACTTCTATGACACCTGGCGACCTTATACGGCGATACACCATGGTGCGCAAGATGGAAATCCCCTAACTCAAGGTGATATCGATTGGGAACCGGAAATGGTGACTCCTCCCTGGCCTGAATACCCCTCTGCCCATGCTGCTGTGGGAGCAGCCGGAGCCGAGATTATAACGAATGTGCTGGGCACCGCTCAAGTAGACTTTAGCATGCAATCAACCACAGCCCTGACTACCGAACCCATGAGAACCTATCATAGTCTCGACAAAGCTGCTGATGACTGCGCAGACTCACGAATTATGAATGGATATCACTTTCGTTTTGCTACAGAGGAAGGGAAAAAACAGGGACGAAAAATTGCCCGGCACACGATCGACCACTTTTTAATCCCGCTACCCTAACAGTGAAAATCAATTTAACCTGGCTCTTCGAATAATCGGTATGGTTCGAAGCGTAAAATACCATCCCTGGTGGATGCAGTGATCCGCTTAGTATCAACGACGGGGCAAATTCGTGGGTCCCAGGTTGCTAAGATAAAAACCAGACAGGTAATTAATCATTGATTTATATTTACTTAAATATTATCCATAGTATTAATACGATCAATCTGTTTTTTATTCCATTCATCAACACTATAGGGTGTGGCAAACCACTGATCGAGAATTTCTTTAAGAATTTGTTCGGATATCGCTCGCAGACTAAGCGCCAGGACGTTGGCATGATTCCATATCCGGGCTCCCTTAGCTGTTTCCGCATCTTGACAAAGTGCAGCGCGAATGCCAGGCACTTTATTGGCTGCAATACTGGAGCCGGTACCGGTCCAACATAACACGATGGCTTCGTCCGCAAGACCATCTACTACTTTGCGTACGGCTGCCAAAGTCACCACCGGCCAGTCCTGGGCATCCTCTCCTTTCTCAGGGCCGACATAAGCTATCTCATGACCACGAAGAGACAATTCCTTTAACAAGAAATCTACTAAATGGGTATGTTCATCGGTACTTACTGCTATTTTCACTTTGTTCAGATATTAAGATGATATATTAGAATATTAGCAAAACTTAATCTTTCTGCAAATGGAAGATTCTGACAAATATGGTATGCCTTCCGGAGCTTCGAGATTATCTTTCAACGTACACAAATACTAAGTCCCATGGCCATTCTGACATTAATAATATTCCAACCAGGCGGTGGCCCGGCAATTTTTATCGGTCTTAAAGCGAATCCAGCGGGCTTGAAATCCAGCGGGGAAATTAAATTCAAGATCCTCACCTGGCTTTACTTCTATTTTCTGATAAATCATCCAGGGACCATGACCAATAGGCTCCACTTCAACGATAAATTGGACGGGCTCTTGAAGATTATGGGATAATCTCATTTTCTTTTTATCATAAAATCCGATCAAGTACGGATCAGAAGCAGTTCCTGCCTGCACATCCGAATTTCTCCAGGGACCTCCCTTTCCTACCGGTTTGCCTAATGACCAAAGATCATCAATTACTCCCAACCATACGGCCGCTTTGCCATCCGGCGACCGGATTATATGCTTATTTTCTTTTGATATATTAGGATCAACTCCTGTCATAACCAGCATGCCCCGGTACGAGGCGTAATCATGAACCTGCAGATTATGTGAGGCAATCGGTCGAACCTTGGCCATACCATCCGCATTTTCTGCCGGCAATTCGTAAAAGGTGCCGTGACAATTGAATAAATCTCGTTCGGTGGCTACCTCACGGCAAATCCGAAGATGACCTTTATCAGTGAGCATTGTATATTTCTCATTACCTTTTGGAAAGCGCCAGCGTCGATTTTTATCATCAACAACCAGTACCGATGCGGAGTCAATCGTAACTACATGATCGGGAATAGCAAATTTTTCTTTAATAAAACGCTCCGTTTTGGGATCATTTACTTTTACCAGATTTAATTGGGCATCCAGTTCATAATAACCTTCCGGGGAACCTTCATTTTCGGAAAAAAGGTAAGGTACCAATCCCAGTTTTCTTTTATTATCTCCTAAACCATAGAGTAATCCACCGAGGCTATTTTTATCATTAAGGGTTACCAGACCGGAAAACAATGAAGTATTCTCCGGATGATTACGTTCTTCTTCCTCAGAATAATTCAAGCTCACCGTAATTTGCGCGGCAGTATGCGAGCGAACCCTGATCCATTCACCGGTATTTTTACTTAAATCCAAAACCTGACTTTCCCCTTCCTTTAGTTGAATGGATTTTAATTCAGACCATTGATTATCACCTTTTTCATCAATCTCAAAAACCAGGGAAGCGTCATTTTTTCCACTATGCACCCAGATCATTTTATACGTCCATCCTGAAAATAAAAATGGCTCCGATACGACACCTGGTTGGACCATTTCTTCGATATATAACGCTCCATTGGCAGAAGCAATACCAAGTGAATCCGGTTTACCTGCTGAAGTAAACCAGAGGTTGGAATTTGATTGTCCCGGGCCTTCGATATTTCCCTTTAATTTTCTTTTGTTAAGAAATTCTTTCTGGGCAGAATCATCACATCCGAAGACCAATTGATCATCCCACCGGCAAAAATCCCCAATCACTTTTAAGTAGGCTGATCGCGGACGGATACCTGCACTATGACTGCCGGAAAATGAACCCGGAAAATGCCAAAACATCCCGTGCATGGTCATCAGAAAATCTGGTGCACCCTCGGTGCCAACATTGCGAATACGAGGCCATTCGGTATTCCATCCATGGGCACCATCATAGCTATGACTTGCCTTTGGCAACCGATAAAAATGCCAGTGGTCAGGGTCTCTCACGCCAACAATAATCGATTTGTGATCCCAACCGGTGACCCAGATCGGATCTGTCTCCGGATTTTTATTACCATAAATTCCCCCAGGCCCGGTCACTTCTACAAACTGATTTCTTCGAATGGTCTTCCAATTTTCACCATCCCATTCGGCAAGAACTCCGGCTTCTACATCAAATCGCTGAAGGGCTTCCTCCGTAGCTTCACCGTTATTGGAATATACCAGCACACCCTGACCGGAGTACAAACCTTTGCCGTGAGCCCCGGGGAGCGTTGCATTTTCAGGATTGACCTGCGTTGGATCGTGCGCATGCTGTCCATCCTTCTGGTTGCTATCTTTATATAATTGAGTCACCGATAAGGATGCAACATCCACTTCATAAAAACCTTCCTCCATGGTGGCATAATAGATTTTATGCACCGGATCAAACAGATGCCGGGCATTACCGGTAAGCCGTCCAGGCATCACCGAATAGGGTATCACTTTGACGGACCGGTCATCATTGATCACATACGGACCGATAAATAACTGGTTGCTTTCCCGGTGAATCATACGGTTAGCCGGAGTGCCTCCTATGCTTTCGGAATGCATCGTTTCATCCAGGTCCGGGCTGATCTCATATAATTTATCAGAGGAGCCAAAAGGAAGATGGGGACCATAGGTGATGATCCAAAGCCGGTCTGCCCAGGGCACTACCGCTCCGGTGCCACATTCTCCCTCCTGATTATAATGGGCTAAATGGGGATAAATACCACTGATGGAAACCGGAGATGATGAGATTTTTTCCTCAATCCTATTTTGACATGACAGGAGACCAATCGCGATGACAACCAGGCCCAGATTCCAAAATCTACCCATAATAGTTTTTATTTTTCAAAAAAAATTAATGCTTTAATGTGATATTCAATGGCAACCATTATTTAAATTAAAATCAAGAGAAAACACAATCAACGAAAACAGGTCGGTATTCGGGCATTAAATCAGAATTCTGCATTTAACGCTCCCAGTGGTGTTCGATTTCCTCCAGACTTTTACCTTTGGTCTCCGGCACCATCCGGTAAAAAAATATAATTGCTAAGAAACACATAAAAGCAAAAGTAAAAAATCCGGCATGCATACCGATTTTCGAAACATACCAGGGAAAAAGAAATGCAGTGATAAAATTTGTTGCCCAATTGGCAAAAGTGGCTATTCCCATCGCCCGTCCCCGTAATCGATTAGGATATATTTCTCCTAATAACACCCAAATAACAGCATTAATTGATATCGCTAAACCAGCCATATAAATACAAAGCATCACCACAATGGAAATTCCCGAGGTGCTGCCGGTCATGAATTGAAATCCGATCACCAATAACGAAAGACAAACCGCTGCCATACCCCAAAGTAACAATGGCCTTCTGCCCCAGCTATCAATTTTAAATAAAGCAATAATCGTAAACAATAAATTGATAAGACCAATAGCTACCTGAAATTGCAAGGCATTATCCAACTTAAATCCAGCATTTTCAAGTATAGATGGTCCATAATATACCACGATATTGACACCGGTAAATTGGCCAAAAACCGACAATCCCACTCCCAGCCACAATGCTCTTCGAAGACCGGGTCGAAACAGTTCGGAGATCTTTCCTTGAATCTGCTTTAAACTTTCGCTAATTTCCCGAAACTCTAATTGTGCGAGTACGGGACCACCGAAGCGCGTTAGGGTTTCCAGTCCTCTTTCTTTCTCACCATTTTTAATTAACCAGCGCGGACTTTCAGGGATAAATAAAAGGGTGATAAAAAATAATCCGGCAGGAATCATTTCTGATCCAAACATACCGCGCCAAACATTGCTAACTGTCACATCATTCAGAAAGGTAAAATTGTTCAA
>JAGQWV010000985.1 GCA_020437045.1 Saprospiraceae bacterium
TCGGCCCGGCGATAGTTGCGTTGGCTCGGCGGTTGGGATATCAGTGATATTGAGTCCGAGTGGCTCGGTGGTGTGGAACGACTAGGGCAAAGAATGAAGAGGGGAAAATATAATCATCAATCGGATGGAGTTAGTCCAGTATCGCAATTCATAAGCTTGGGTTTTTCGCCATTCACACCAAAGTCGACATAGTAAATTCTCGCGGCATTCCCCTCTTGAATGATCAGCGATTCAGGATCGGTTTTACGGGAAATTCCAGATGGATCTTGTTCCTGGCTGACAATGCGGCGAACTTTCTGCACCCCTTCCAAATTTGGATCGACACTGGAAATCCAGACAATACTGGGCTGATTACGCCAGCCTTCCAGGTCGCCACCTAGGTAAGAGACTATTGAGATATAAGATTTTTCTTGAAAAACAAATGCTTCAGGACTGAAGTTGACCCGGAAATCCTGGTGAATTGGTGGAATAGGACTCCAGATGATCCATTCTCCCCGCTCATTTTGTCGATAGACTTCTACATCCCATGTGTCAGTTCGATGGTTTTGCACGATAGAAAGAATAGCAGGCTGTCCATTCAATTCCGGAGCGTTCCATGCGAAAGGATCGCGCCGTTCGCGACCATCAGTAAACATAAGATCGTCACTGTTTGTGAGGCGGTCATAGATGGCAAGTTGCTTGATGGTTTGGCCATCCTGTGGGCTGGGAATGGTCTTGATATGGACGATTCGTCTACCATCGGGCATCCATTTACCTTGCCCAATATCTGGAGATAATTTTACATCAATGGGTTTCTTAGTATCTTCCCTCCAACCAAAATGCAATTTCCTTAGGCTTTCACCTATAGTAATCTGGCCTTTGTAGTGTTGGTAATAAAGACTGGGGTCTGGGTCTAGTGCATTTTTACTGGGATTTCGTATGCCTTTCCCTCTGCTCAAAGGTAATGCCGAAACCCGCCAAGCATTCTGATAGTGATCCAATTTGCACAGGCGAACTGTTTTTTCATCAGCCGAATAGCAAGAGTAAAATATTTCCCATCCTCTTTGACTATTTGCCCATTCCGGGCCATTGATAACACTTTTTTGTGGAACAGGGTTGGCATCATTAATTTTAAATTTTCCAATTAAAGAAAAGTTACCGGTTTCCGTATCTATAGAAGTAATGTAAATTTTGCCATCTTTTCTTATGGTTCCATCTTGATTGAGTTTAGGGCAAACTCGCCATACAACTAGCATTTCCTCCTGATTAAATTCAGGGTCCCTGATGTCCCAACCCGGTAAGGCTTCCTGGCATTGTGGTGTAAAATGATCAATATTACCAATGGAACTAGAATAGTTATATGGCACTCGGAGAAGGGTATTTTGATGGGGAAATGCTTTGTAACTGATCATCGCAAGACATAGAAACAAGATGCTGCATGAGGCTCTTTTTTTAAATAAATTACAGATTAGCATGGCTTTAATTCCTAAGGATGCATAGTTTGGTTCTTAACATATGATTATGGTGTAAAGTTACAAACGAGTAACCCAATTGCGCTATCAGGCACATCGATAACTCCCTTGTCAAGATAATAGATCCATACCCCATCATTAGGTGTTACCAACACCTCTGGGTCTGCTTTTACTGATATTGCATTAGGCATGTATTCCTGACTAATAATTTGTTGCTCTATTTTCTGATCGCTTGGCAGTGAAGGATCGATTGTTGCAACCCATATAACACTTTCAGTGCTTAAATTTTGGGATAGAGCTGTGCGCGAAGTAATAAGCAAATAGGATCGTCCCTTGTATACAAAAGGCTCGGGACTATCCAAATCCGGAAGTTCTGGAATAAATGAGTGAATTTCTGTCCAATCAATCCAATTACCGTTAGTATCCTGACGCCACACTTTGACATAAATCTCATCTTCATCAGCAGTATTGACTGTTGACAGCAGCGCCGTTGTGCCATCCAGCTCGGGGGCATTCCATGCGGCAATCGAGATATAGCGTAAGTTGTCATCGGTGATTCGAGTTTCTTCCGAAGTATTAACATTCAGTAAATAGAGTTGCGCAATCCTTCGTGGATTTTGCGCAACAAGTTTATGGTAAAACAAGTGTTGTCCATCAGGGAGCCATCTTCCTGTTCTAGCATCCTCGTTCATCAAGTTATCGATGTAGGATTCATGATCTTCACGCCAGCCAAACGAACCAAATGCAAAATTTGGTAATCTTTTAGTTTGTGTTGTATAGTAAATTTTAGGCACAGGGTCGGTCTTAGTCTTGCTAGGCTCTGGACGTGCTAGTTTTTTACTCCCCGGTAAAAAGCTGAGTTGCCACTTACCATCTGAATTGTTTGAAATACGGCCAATCTGGGTTCCTTGTAAGTTTGAAGTATATGCAGTGAAATAGACTTCAGACCCACGTTGGCTATAAGCCCACTCTGGCCCATTATTTGTCATATTGACGCGAGTAGGATTTGCTTCATGAAATGAGATAGTTTGGTCT
>JAGQWV010000986.1 GCA_020437045.1 Saprospiraceae bacterium
ATAAGAATTTGTGGGTTCGTCTACTGGGATGATTTTTCTCAAAACCTTGATATAAAATGGATTCATGCGCTTAGAAATTAATATCGGGCTTTGCTTTTTTATGGGATTTATTCTGACCTCCGGATGGAGTCAGACTTCCTTCTATAATAATAATGTAAAAGTAGCACTAAAGGGTGGGGTCACTCTTTATATTGATGGTGACCTAAAACATAATTCTAATAGCAGCAATGGTCAATTTGTTGTGTTGGATAACGGTATCATCAAACTGACTGGTGACTTGATCAATGAGGGGTCAACCAATCTTTTTAAAAGTGGTGATCTTTCCACCGTGCAATTTTCCCAAGCTGGAAATAAATCGATAACCGGCAATGGTTCCGGTGAAATCAATTTCAATAAAGTGGTGATCTCTGATGCCTCTTTAATCACTTTACGTAGAGATATCAGCTTTCTCAGTGATTTTACTTTTCAATCCGGCAATGTCTTTCTGAATGGCTTTGCCGCAGAGCTGCGGTTGCGCAATGGAAATATTTTTGGTGCCGGAGATATCGAACCAAAAATTATGGAAGAAGATGCGAATAACCGATTCTATGGCACTTCCGGCTATCTGCAATTGTCTGGTCCAGTAAATACAGGGCTTACTACTTTGTATACGTTTGGCAACCTGGGGGCAGGTATCAGACAACCTGGTTTGACGCAGATCGGTCTCAGACGGGGACACACCTCCCAATCTATACGATCTTCGATGAGTATCCAACGATATTACGACATGACCACTCCTGCTCCAATCTTTGGAAATGGAGAACTGGAGTTCAATTATCTTGAAGGCCCCCAATCAGATCTTGCAGGAACGGGTAACGAGGCAGATCTCGCCCTCTTCCGGCATCGAATAAATGCCCTGGGTAGTCTGGACCCAGGGGTGATTTGGAGATATATCTCCGAAGCCACTACCAATCCATCTGCCAACCAGACTTCCATGCAAAATCTGGATAGTCTTTTGACATTTCGCTGGACATTGCAAGAGTGTCAACGGCCCTCCGTGACTATTAACGCTTCGGCCACAAAAGCGTGCACAGGATCTGATGTGACTCTTGATGCTGGCCCAAGTCCGGGTTGGTCATATTTGTGGAGCACCGGCGAACGAACCCAATCCATAGATGTAAGCAGTGCCAACAGTGCACTGGAAACCTATTTTGTGATCGTCACTAATGGCGAAGGCTGCAATAATTCAGATACCGTGGAGATCACCTGGGTGGAGCAGCCGACGATCGTATTTGATCCCAGTAGTGCAGCGGTTTGTGCCGGTGATAGTCTGGTTATTGATCCGGTAGTGACCGGGTCAGACCTGACGTATAGTTGGTCTTCTGGCGAAGATACCCGGAGCATTGTACACTATTCGGATGGTCTGGGTGCAGCAACGTATTCACTGACCGTTACCGCAAGTGCTCTCTGTGACGCAGAGGAGTCCATCACAATTGATGATTTGTCCGGTCCTCCGCTGGATCTGGGTCCTGATCAGAACATTTGTGATGCGTCCACCTATACCATTGATGCCGGATTGGGATCAGGCTATAGCTATAGCTGGTCGAATGGCAGCAATCAATCTTCCATCACGGTAGGAATCTCCGGGAGCTATCACCTTCGGGTGACCGATCAAAATACGGGTTGCCGGGCATATGACACGATTGACATCCAATTTGGTAGCCTTACTATTAATGTAAATAGCCAGGATGTCTCTTGTTTCGGAAAAGCCGATGGAGCAATACAGATCAGTGTGGTACAGGGCACTTTTCCTTTCTCCTACATCTGGTCTGATGGATCGACCGACAATCAGTTATTGGGAGTAGACGCGGGCTTGTATAGTGTAACGGTAACGGATGCACTGGGTTGCATTGATTCACTGACGGACATAGAGGTTCTCGCCCCTGATTCATTATCAATCACCCCGGAAGTGACTGTTGATTTTTGCGGATTGTCTGAAGGACAGATCATTTTGAATCCTTCAGGAGGGTCCTTACCATACCGCTTCGAATGGTATGATGCAGATAATAATTTTATAAGTTCAAATCAGGATATACAAGGATTGACAAAAGGAGGGTACACCATTCATATTCGTGATGATCATGATTGTGTCTATGAATCTGATGTATATGTCTCCGGACCTGACGCCATGCTCGAAATTGAAGCAAAAATCGAAAATGCCAGCTGTAACATGAATGACGGATCGATCGAATTGCTCATATCCGGTGGTACATCACCCTATGCTATTGATTGGATTACCGGAGGAAGTACTTCAGAAATTCTGACCGGATTAACCAGTGGTTTTTATCAGGTGATGGTCACCGATGCTAACGATTGCAGCGTGACCAGGACTTTCGAGGTAGAAGATACGATCAATCCGCAGCTGTTGGTAGACAGTCTGAAGCACGTGAGTTGCTTTGGTTATGACGATGGCGCGGTGTACCTCTCTTTGGAGGGCTTGGAAGGAACTACACCGGATATACTTTGGTCGAATGGCGCTCTTACGCAAGACCTAACAGGATTGGAACCGGGTATATACAAGGTGACCATTACGGTTGAAGGTGCCTGCAGTACTTTGGAAGAAACCTTTGAAATTGAAGAGCCCGCTGAGTTGAAAAATGATCTGGTGATCGATAGTATTTTTTGTTTCGGTCAGGGGGGAGATATCGTGACCAATGTGACCGGTGGTGTTCCCAACTACTCTTTTCAATGGTCGACGGGCAATCACACAAATCATCTTACAAATTTGAACCCGGGACAATATTCTTTGACGGTGACAGATCAGAATGGATGTGAAATTAGGGATACAGTCGATTTGAGCGGTCCTGCACTGCTGGAGGTACACTTACATGCCAATGAACCAATTTGTCCAGGGACCCAGGATGGTGAAATCATTCTGGATATCGACGGTGGTACTGGCAGATACCGAATCGAATGGGATCACGGCGATATTGGTAGTAGTCCGGAAAATCTTTCGGCAGGCATATATACTGTTCATATTACGGATGACAATGGTTGTCGGATAGATACCGCCTTTGAGGTAGTGGAGTGGGAACCAATACAGACCCAGCAAACCATTGTGACGCCTTCGGCTGATGGTGCCGGCGATGGAGCTATTCATTTGGAGATAAGCGGTGGGAAGGCACCCTATTCATTTCAATGGTCCAATGATTCTACCTCGCAAAATATTTCCGGATTGACAGAAGGAATTTACACGGTACTGATTACTGATGCCAGGGGATGTCAGCAACAGTTTACCTATGAAGTTTTAGATCCGCAAAGTTTCAATGTGGGATTAGCTACGAATGCCATTTCATGTCCGGGAGGCAATGATGGATCCATGGAGATTATCATTTTGAATGGGTTGGCTCCTTATACGATCCTCTGGAGTGATGGTAGTACAGATGAGAAACTGGATCACTTGTCGGCGGGCACCTATGCAGTGACGGTCACTGATGGAGAAGGCACCATGAGAACTCGAAGTGCTTCACTTTTAGATCCAGTACCTTTGGAGGTAAAGGCATCGGTGACAGATGTGTCCTTTTGTGATCCGGGTAGTGGTGGTACCATCGTGCTTTCCGTGACGGGAGGAACGAGGCCCTATTCCTATCTTTGGCATGATGGAGATACTACTGCGAGCCGAAATAATTTGTTGGCCGGACTCTATGAAGTGTCTGTGATGGATAGCCTGGGATGTATTATTACCACAACCTACGAGATCCATAATGTCAGTATAGCTATTGAAGACAGTATCATATACCCCAGTAGTCCCGAAGCACAAGATGGTGAAATTTACCTGCAAGTGCTCAGTGGGCAAGGACCATTCCAATTCGAATGGTCAAATGGTGGATTTTCCGACCATATCGAAGGATTAGGAACCGGTCGTTATGAGGTAACCATCACTGACGCTGTGGGATGTTCCCTGGTGGATTCTTTTGATCTTTCCGCTACAGAACCGCTTCAGTATATGGCAGTAATCGATTCATTGAGTTGTCATGGAGCTAGCAACGGTGCGATATCGTTACATCTTCAGGGTGGGGTGGCACCTTATAGTGTGGCTTGGGCTCACGGACCGGTATCAGAGACTATTGACTCC
>JAGQWV010000987.1 GCA_020437045.1 Saprospiraceae bacterium
TTAAGTTAAGAGAAGAACAGCTGTTTCATAAGACGGCGAATGCTTTTCAACCTACTCAGGATTCGCCGCTCTCACTACTTGGCAAAAATTGATTCTTCAAAATAAACGCGGTAATTTATCCGATTGAATTATATTTCACGAAATAAAGGCCGGGTTAAACATGTCGGACCTCCACCTCCTTTCATGCAAATTTCCTGGCCTTTGAAGGTTATTACTTTCACCCCTAAATTCTCCAATGATTTTTGCGTTATGGGATTACCTTCCACCATCAAACAATGGCCATGATCAAAGGCTAGGACATTACATCCCAAAGTGTCAAATTCGACATCAGGTACTTCGACTAATTGAAAAGAGTGTTCCAATAAATAATTTCGAAACCTAATCGGCATCAGCGGTGAATAAACCACTGCTATATCCCTGGCAACCGGACTAAAAATCGACATTAGATGAAAGACATCATTTGAACCCCGGTAATGCGGTAAATCAACTTCGACGATCGAAATACCTAAAGGATTTAAAAATTTAGCCAATTGCCGTATGCCTTCCTGATTTGTCCGGTAAGAGTGTCCCACCGCCAAAGTATGGCCATCTATCCAGGCAACGTCTCCCCCCTCAACCGTACCCGGCGAATGTATTTCTCCCAAAATTGGAATTTGCAGTCTATCTGCAAGTTGCCGGTAGGCTGATGGCTCCCTTCTTCTGTTTTCCTTTCCCATATTGCACAGGATTAGTCCGCTATCCGTCATTATCGCAGCATCTCTGCAATAAATAGAATCCAGACTTTGCGATGCATCTTCTACTAAATAGTGGATTTGCCTATGTCTGTCTTCCAATATTGCCATAAATACTGCATATTCTCTAACAGATTCATGCCAATCCAAAGCCTCAGTAAAGGCAAGATCCTTCCATTCAGCATCAACTTTATCCGGGGAAATAAAAGCATCTTCAGCACACTTTAAAGTCAGTGATTTGATCAATCCGTATTCCGCTTGAGAGGTTGTTGTCGACATAATTCAGATTATGATCCTGTTCTTACTTCAATGATAATTTTAATTACCGAGACACCTCGAATATTTATCTTATTTTAAGAAGGGAGTTGTCAATCTCCACCGCTTCTGACAGATAATATCTGATCAAATTATCATCGATCTCTTTCCGTTCGAAAAATGAATGAGTAGCCACCAACAAATTTTCTCTTTCCGGTAGATAGTCCAGGAAGTCTCCCAAATTCCTAAAGTCCAGCTTTTGAATCTTTTGGTGTGGCACGATGCAAGTCTTTTATATAAATCAAGTTGGATCAGATTAGAAGTTTACTTTTTCAAATACCCGATCGGGAAGACGGTCCGGAAGTTTATAGAAAATTCTGCTTTCTTCGTTGTAAATCAGATTTTCACTATAGTGGGTCAGCAATAATCCTTTGAAGTTGTTTTTTAGTACGGGATATTCATTCAAGAGGTCCGCAAAATTGCAGCTGTTCGATTTTTCTCTAAAGTGTTGAAGAATAGCAATCGATGCCATGGTAATGGTCCGGTGGAACTTGGTACCATCCCCATGTGCATTATCAAATTTTGCAATTCCCTGACATAATTTTTTCGCTGCCAGTCGAACCCCAAATATGTTAATATAGAGATAGCCAATGCGTAGATGTGCTTCGTGCGTAAACCAGCCCGGGTTTAGGGTACAATCTTTAAAAGCTTCGACGAAGTTTTGATCAGCAAGTGTCCAGTGTTCTTCCATAGTGATTCAGCGGAAGCCCATGCAGCGAAAGAAAATGCGCATGGCCAAAAATTAAATTAGGCCTAAAAATATTAAAATTAAAAATTCTTATCTGGCAAGTTGACCGCTGATTTCCAGCAACCTCAGTTCAGAAACGCGAATATTATGCTGAGCATCGACCAACCGATTTAAAGCGGTATCATAGGATCGCTGTGCTTCGTTTAATTCAAGGATCGTACTTCCACCCAGCCGGAATTTCTCCAGAGAGATGTCGAGGTTCTCTTCAGCGAGTTCTTTATTTTGTTCTTCGAAATCAAGTAATTCTTTATCGGATAAGAATTGGTTATATGCCTCCGTGAGCTGGGTGCGTATGTTAACCAGGAGTTCTTCTTCTTGTTTTTCCAGACTACGGGTATTTACTCTCGAAATGGCTAATTGATTTTGACGATGTTTTCCGTCGAATAAATTCCATCGGGCACCGAAACCCACGTTTAGAGAAGCGTTTTGATTGGAAAGGATAAAATTAGCGTTGGTATTAGTATAAAAGTAACCCAGTGTGGAACTAAATTCAACCTGAGGTTTTCCGGTCGCTTCAATTTCCTTTTGCGACAATAAGCTGATATCGTGGAATTTCCGCAACAATAGTACTTGTTGATTTTTTTGAGCAGCAATATCTATTAAATCGGCAAGCGAGTAATCTTCGTTGAGTACCACCTCATCTTCAACGTCAAACTCAATATTCAAATCGCGATTTAATAGCCCATTTAATCTAATTTTTGCATTTTTAAAATCATTATTCGCTGTGGCTCTTCCACTGAGTTGAGCGTTTAAATCGGTTTTTGACTGGAGAAAGTCAATTTTAGATCCCTTACCAACGTTCCATCTTTCTTCGGTAATATTTAAGCGGTCTTCGTAGTATTTTATGACCGTATTTAAAAAACTTACCCGAGCCTTCAACCGCATCACATCATAATAAGATGAAATTATTTGACTTACTAAATCCTGTATCGCCAGTTGTGTTTGGATATCGCTGGCATTGCTCAATTCCCGCAGTCGATCGAAAGTGGCTTGCATGCGACCCCCATCATAGACAGTCCAGGTCAAGCCCACATTAATATTGGGAGCAAAGCTCCTTCCAAAACGATCGACCACCCGGCCATCGAGGTAGTTCTGTTGTACTTTATTTACCGTAGCGCCGGCATTTGC
>JAGQWV010000988.1 GCA_020437045.1 Saprospiraceae bacterium
AATTTTTACAAACAATAAAATGATTACCCGGAGAGAATCCCGGATCAACAATTAAAGAATTAATATGGCAAAATATTCAAGAATTGAGGTAGCGATGGCAATGAAGGAGACGGGAATGGTTCCATTATTTTATCATGCCGATGCCGAGCTTGGAAAAGGTATTGTCAAAGCGTGTTATGAAGGTGGAGCAAAGGTGCTGGAATTTACCAACCGGGGGGATTTTGCCCATGAGGTATTTGGTGAAATCAATAAATATGCTTTAGAGAATCTTCCCGGAATGATGCTCGGCGTTGGTTCAGTACCAGATGCTGGGACAGCCAGTTTGTTCATCCAATTGGGAGCCAACTTCATCGTGAGTCCTTCGCTTAGAGAAGACTTAGCCTATGTCTGTAATCGCCGTAAAATACTATGGTCACCCGGATGTGGATCGCTGACGGAAATCGGCAGGGCGGAAGAGCTTGGTTGCGAGGTAGTGAAATTATTTCCGGGAGGCACTTATGGTCCTGGCTTCGTGGAAGCAATTCGAGGCCCCCAACCCTGGACCTCGATCATGCCTACTGGAGGGGTGGCGCCGACCGAGGAAAGCCTGGGAAAATGGTTTAAGGCCGGGGTGACTTGTGTCGGTATGGGTTCTCAATTGATCTCTAAAGAAATCATGAAGAATGGTGACTTCGACCAACTCAAAAGTAAGGTAGCTGAGACCCTGGCACTCATCAAGAAACTACGGTCATGATTACTTTCACAAGATTTTTCCGGGCGGGGTTAACTACACTGGTAATCATTTTTTTATCCGGTTGTGATGCCGTCACCCATGTCAAAACGCTTAAACTCGCTCACGGTCTAGATGTTGCTCACCCGGTACACCAGGGATTAGTCTTTATGGCCAAAGAAGTAGAGCGTATTTCCGGGGGTCAGATGGTTGTCGATATTTATCCCAGTGAGCAGTTGGGTACGGAGCGACAGCTCTTAGAACTTTTGCAAATCGGCAGTCTGGATATAACGAAGGTCTCGGCTTCTGCAGTAGAAAACTTTGTACCCAGTATGAAGGTTTTGGGGTTACCCTATATCTTCCGGGATGAAGATCATATGTGGAAAATTCTGAATGGAGAAATTGGTAAAGAACTGCTCCTGGATGGTGAAAAATACTGGTTGCATGGCTTGTGTTTTTACGATGCCGGAAGCAGGAGTTTTTATACCAAGGAAAAACCGATTAAATCACCCGAGGATCTTAAAGGGCTAAAAATCCGGGTCATGAATAGTCAGACAGCGATGCAAATGATCAAAGACATGGGTGGGGCCCCTACCCCAATATCATTTGGCGAATTGTATACCGCTCTGCAACAGGGGGTAGTTGATGGTGCGGAAAATAATGCTCCAAGCTTCTATACCTCCCATCATTACGAAGTTTGTAAATACTATACGATTGATCAGCATACATCGGTTCCGGATGTTTTGTTTATCGGTACAAACTCCTGGAATAAATTGACAGACCAACAGAAAGCCTGGCTAGATGAGGCGGTGGCCAATTCGGTACCGGAACAACGAAGATTGTGGAAAGAAGCTGATCAACACGCGCTGGATGAAGTAAAAAAAGCCGGCGTAGAGATTATTTATCCGGAAAAAGAACCTTTTGCCGAAAAAGTATCCAGCATTTTCGAAAACTACCGGGATGAACCGAAAATTTATGATTTGATCCAACGAATACAAGCTGTAAAATGAGAGAAAAACTGGACAAAGTGATGGAGTGGATTCTTATCGTCCTGATGTCATTGATGACCCTGGACGTACTCTGGGGGGTATTTACCCGTTATGTGGTGGGCTCTCAGGCACCCTGGTCTGAAGAGTTGGCCAGATACTTACTCATCTGGATTGGAATTTTGGGTGCCGCCTATGCCAGTGGAAAACACATGCATCTGTCCATTGATCTCTTTCCCGAATCCCTCAGTCCAACCAAAAGAAGAAAATTAATGGTGATCATCAATTTACTGGTGATTTTCTTTGTCGTCGCAGCGATGGTGATTGGTGGGAGCCGTCTGGTGTATGTCGTGTCTTATCTGGGACAGGAGTCTGCAGCCCTAAAATGGCCACTGGGAGCCATTTATACAGTGATGCCGATCAGTGGAATAATCATCGTCTATCATAAAATTCTGGACATCATCGACGAATTAAATACCGACAGATCGCCGGTGCAGCAAACCGAACCTTGATATGGAAATATTAATACTTGTACTCAGTTTTGTCATTTTGATCGGAATAGGTATGCCGATCGCCTGGAGTATTGGCCTCTCTGGTTTGCTTACCATATTTATGACCATGCCAGCCCTTCCAGCCGTAACCACAGTGGCCCAGAGGATGGCAACCGGATTGGATAGTTTTGCGCTATTGGCCATTCCTTTCTTTGTATTAGCCGGCCAGATCATGAACCGTGGAGGTATCGCCAAACGTTTGATCGATTTTGCGAAATCCATTGTCGGATCCCTCCCCGGAGGATTAGCACATGTTAATATTGTTGCCGCTATGTTATTTGGAGCAATCTCCGGTAGTGCCGCGGCAGCTGCTTCTGCCATTGGTGGCTTTATGACCGCCAGAATGGAAAAAGAGGGTTATTCCCGGCCGTTTTCAGCAGCAGTCAATATCACCGCATCTACTACCGGGTTGGTGATACCCCCCAGTAATATTTTGATTGTTTATTCACTGGCGAGCGGTGGAGCCTCGATTGCCGCACTTTTTTTGGCGGGATATATTCCTGGTATTTTGACGGGCTTAATGCTGATGGCGGTGGCCATGGTTTGGGCCAGGCGAAAAGGATTTCCCACCAGTCCGCGATCCACCTTTCGGGAAATCTGGACATCTTTCGTTAGTGCCTTTCCCAGTTTGTTATTATTGGTAGTGGTAATCGGCGGTATTGTCGCTGGCATATTTACCGCCACTGAAGCTAGTGCTGTCGCCGTATTATATTGTCTCATCCTGGCTTATTTCTACAAAGAAGTAAAGACGAAAGATCTACCCAGCATTTTGTTGAG
>JAGQWV010000989.1 GCA_020437045.1 Saprospiraceae bacterium
CTCTTTTAGCCGGGAGCCGGGAATAGGCAGAAGATTGCCGTTCAACTAGTACTTCCCCTCATCGGGCGTACAGAGGACTTTCACCTCCAAGTAGTCGCGCCATGCCGGGCGCACAATAAAAAGCCTCACAGAAAAACTTCTGCAAGGCCGGGAAAGTAACTGTAATTATGGTTTTCTAAGTACTATTGCTCAAAATATGTCATATGGGTTAGGGGATAATAATTTTGGTTGTCAATTGCTGCCCCTCCTTCGATGAAATACGAACCAGATACATGCCGGCAGCATCCATGGGCAATGGTAAAACGGCCCGGTCTGTCTCTATTGAAAAATCTATTTCATACAATACTCGACCACTCAGATCAATCAATTGAAAAATACTGCGTTGGGTTACAAACTCCGGAACTTTGAGGTAATTGGTAAAATGTCCAGATTCCAGAATCAACATATGGGTTCCTTCTACGATACTACTGGCCGGACAAACCACATCTTCAAGGACAAGCTCAGACTGACAACTTTCCGCTTGCCCGGATTTTACCACAAATGAATAACGTTTATCTGCCCCGGAAAGAAAAGGCCCGATGTGTAATGGAAGTTCTGATGCGGAAAAACTTCTTACTAAATCGCCATTAACCTTTAGCTCATAACTGTTACTGTCGAGGGGCTGTTCAGAAAAATTCAGATTAACGTAAAAAGAATCATTTCTACATTCCAATGTATCAAATGTTAATGCTCCAATTTGACAAGATGTTGAACCTGGACAATCATCTATTGACAAAACTCTTTCGAAGCAGCAGGTGGTATTGTCGCTGACACAGATCCGAATGGTAGCCTCTGGAGAAGTCGGATGGTAAGCCTTGAGTCGCAGAGGGAGTTCTTCTGCATGATGAAAGCCAAGGTATTGATCGGCAAAGTAAACATCAAAAGCATCAAAGCTTCCCTCCAGGGAATCCACCAAAATAACCAGATTTTCGTCGCCACATTCAACGATGTCGATTCGTCCAAATGCCAGATCACATCGATCCGGACAGATAACCCTTCCCACATTTAGCAAAGCAGAACAATCCGGATGTTCCGAATCAAAGACAGTAAACTGGTAAAATGTTTCTCCTGCCGGATAAGGTCCTACCTTCACTGGCAGACTTTCATAAGAAAATTCCGACCGCGCATCACCATATTTCACTACAAAAGTGCCTTCCTGCCTTCCAATGGTATCCAGTGAGAGGACTACATGAAAATTACCATTCGAATCACAATCCGTGAGTTCATACCGCACATCTTCGAATGCACATAAGTTGCGCACGCAGGCAGGTGACTCGAGCTCCAAATCCCGACAACAATAATTACTGTCCAAACTACACACTTTGATATGATCGAACACCAGACCACTAGCTGGAAAATCATCCAGTATCACGGGCAACTGAACAGTGTCGTAAGAGCCAAAAAACTGACCATTTACATATAGGTCAATGGGATTTGTACCGTTATAATCCAAAGCCACCTGATAGGTTGAATCTGAAGTACATTCTCCCACTTTCACGTCAAGTCCTTCCAGAGAGCAACTGCCACAATCCGGATCCATGTATTCAACCTCCATGCGGCAATCATCATTTTCGGCATCAAATAGCTGGAGCACCTGCACCGAAGAATCGACACTCCAAAAGGGCCCCAGTTCGACCGGTAAATCGTCATACTTATATTGTCCCAGGCTCTCCCCATTTTTCTTCACGATAAAATAATCTTTGGAATTGCCTTCGTAAACGAAATCCAATAAAACATAATACAACCCCCCATCACAACTTTGGGGAGATACTGCCACTTCAGATATGGTG
>JAGQWV010000990.1 GCA_020437045.1 Saprospiraceae bacterium
TTACCAATGGCATTCCAATATATTTCATCGTAATCATCGAAAAAACCAATTTGATCGGGAACACGATATTTGATTTTATATTGATAATTACCAGGACTCAAAAAGACGTCCCGGCTGCCCAGATACATCATCAGATCACCATTGCTTTCCGTATGATAAGGTTCCTCCTGCCCATCTTTTTCCACTTCTAAAATCTGATATTTAACAGAAACTGTTTTACCGTTGAGGTTTCGCTTTTGTGGGAGTCGCCTGGTAATTCCTCTTTTAATCCGGTCACCATTTACATATACTTGGATAAATTCAGTCACGGTAATAGACCGGTCGGAATTTACCTCTATTTGCGTATCATAATTCAATATACGCTCCATCTGTCCGAGCAGACCAGATGGCATTGAGAAAAAAAAGATGGCCAGACAAATTAGGATCGGTGAATAGAATTTCTTTCCGATCGCTGTCGACTTATGAAAATCCATGCTATAAAACCTCATTAAGAAATTTTGCCTTGTCAAATAATCAGAACTTTATCTGAGGTGCGGATCGCTCACTTATATTTTCGATCTCGAAATATTCACCCAGATTAAAACCAAAAGCGTTGGCGATCATGTTACTGGGAAAGGATTCGACCATAATGTTATTATCCCGAACCGTGGCATTGTAATAACGGCGTGCTTTTTCCACATCATTTTCAACCGCGGCCAAATCTTGTTGGAGTTGAAGAAAATTGGTATTTGCCTTCAAATCCGGATATGCCTCTGAAAGAGCAAAAACATTAGCCAATGCAGAGTTTAATTGATTTTCTGCAGCTGTCTGGGCCTTTACACCTTCTGCTTTGAGGGCTGAATTTCGTGCTTCGATCACCTGATTCAGCGTTTCTTGCTCATGTTTGGCATATCCCTTTACCGTCTCAACAAGATTTGGAATGAGGTCATGGCGTTTTTTGAGCTGGACATCGATGCCACTCCAACCCTCTTCCATCATGGAACGTTTTCGTACAAATTTATTGTAAATACCGACCAGATAGAAGATGGCAAAGGCAGCTATTGCCACAATAATGATTATAAATGTCATAGCAAATAAATGTTTATTAGGACAATTTACGAATCTCTGGATGCATATGCAGAGTCAGATGAATATTGATAGACCAGCGTCGTAAAAAAGTCGATTATTTAAAGCCGAAAGGAGCATTTCCGCAGCCTTCCGAGGCATTTGCAAAAATCTGGCTGGATAAATTATCTTATCTTCAGGTTGGCTTCAAAAAACACAACCATGAAAAACCATTACTATTTGCTCCTGGTTTGTATGCTACCCTCTTGTTTTATAAAACTTCAGGCCAATAACAACAGGCAGGTACCTGCCACTGATACTCTTCCCAGTCTTCTACCAATCCATAAAAAAATCAACTTTATTTCTCTGGATCAACTTCCTAAAAAGCAGCAGTCATCGCCTGGCGTAGCACTAAATTCGACTAGCTGTCAGGATCTGGTTCAATATCCAACCGCCAAAGCAACGAGCTTAAGTCCTTTCAGTCTTAACAACGCAACTTCCGCATTGGCTCT
>JAGQWV010000991.1 GCA_020437045.1 Saprospiraceae bacterium
TCTCGGTATTTTGCAACCTAAAATTAACGTCCTCATTATAGATGGTCAGAATAACCACAATAATTGGAAGGAAACAACTCAAATCATGCGCGATCAGTTGATCTCCAGTGGTATTTTTAACGTAGATGTAGCAACAGCACCTCCTGCGGGGTCTGGAAGGATGAATGAATTTATGCCGGATTTCTCTAGCTACGATGTGGTAGTTTCCAATTACAATGGGGAGGAATGGCCTGAGTCTACCAAAAAGGATTTTGAAACATTTGTCAAGTCTGGACATGGCTTTGTCAGTGTGCACGCAGCTGATAATGCCTTTGCCAACTGGAAGGCATATAATGAGATGATTGGCCTCGGAGGCTGGGAAGGTCGGACTGAAAAAGATGGGCCCTATGTCTATTATGATGATAAGGGAGAGTTGATCCGAGATGAATCACCAGGGCCGGGTGGGCATCACGGTAAACAGCATGCCTTTGTCATTGAAAGCCGAGATACCTCACATCCCATCATGGATGGTTTGCCCCATTCATGGATGCATGCCACCGACGAACTTTATGATCAGCTCCGTGGCCCGGCAGTCAACATGGATGTCTTAGCGACGGCTTATAGTGATCCTTCCACGGGAGGTACCGGCCGAAATGAACCTATGCTGATGGCGATTTATTATGGCTTGGGACGGGTGTTTCACACAACCTTGGGGCATCTCAATGAATCTCAAGAAGACCTTGGATTCGAGGTAACTTTTTTACGGGGTGTTGAGTGGGCGGCTACAGGAAGTGTACATCAGCCGGTCCCCGAATCGTTTAAGGGAGAATAACGGCCACGACCTATCCTGAAGCTTGTTTGCACAAGATGGATTACTTATTAAAGATGCCGATATGGTAAACCAGAACGATATTATAGCGAAGACGGTAGAATATGTCCGATCGGAGTTGGCAAATGCAGAGGGAGGTCACGATTGGTGGCATATCCATCGGGTGCGAGTCAATGCATTGAAAATTGCCCAGGAGGAAGATTGTAATCCGTTTATTGTCGAATTGGCAGCCTTACTCCATGATATTGCCGACTCGAAATTTCATTCGGGCAATGAAGATATTGGTCCCACCAAAGCCAGAGATTTTCTGGAGGCAAATGATTTGCCCGAAGATGTAATCCAACATATCGTGCAGATTATTCGAAATGTGTCCTTCAAAGGAGGCCATGTGACACAGTCTTTTGAAAGTATAGAGTTGGCTGTGGTGCAAGATGCAGACCGACTGGACGCAATTGGAGCGATTGGTGTTGCCAGAGCCTTTAATTATGGAGGACATAAAGGACGATTGCTTTATCATCCGGATATAAAACCAGTGCTAAACATGGATAAGGAAACGTATAAAAGAAGTACAGCTCCGACCATAAATCACTTTTATGAAAAATTATTACTCTTGAAAGATCGGATGAATACCGAAACCGGCCGACGACTGGCAGAAGAACGACATCGGTTTATGGAGCATTTTCTGGAGCAATTTTATACCGAATGGAATGGGATCTAAAATATTACATTTCACTTGGAGATCAATCCGGATTTACAAAAGGAGGAATTTGTTTGTGAGCTTTCGTCATTTGTTGGATGGCATGACCAAATTCTAGAATCGTTCCATCATCGTATAGTTTTCCAAGAATAGTGACACTTGTAGGATGTCCTAAACTATCCAGACCTGTAGGAATAGATAGAGAGGGAATACCACAGAGGTTAGAAATAAGTAGTTGATTTTTCGCAGCGAGGGGACAAATTAATACATCAATATCGGAAAACAATTCGTTGATTTCGTTTATCAGCACCGATCGAAACCGGTTAGCTTGTAAGTACTCAACCGCAGGAATATAACGGGATTGCCGAAGTGAATTTGCTCTGGATCGTTGATCTTGTTGTACCATTTCATCAACATCATCACTTCTGACCATTTCGTCAAAAAAAGCACCCGATTCTGCTCGCAAGATGATATCAAAGGCATTGTAGGGCATATCTTCCGGCAACTCTTTTGATACCATATTGATACCCAGGGAGGCAATGGTGTCAACCAAGGAACGTATAAATTTGGCCCCCTCGGTGGTGTCCTTTTCAATGTCTTTTTCCAAAATCCCAATTTTAAAATCCGAAAATGTCCGGTCGGGGTTAAAATTTAAGGGTATTTGATAGGTTGTGGGATCATGAGCATCGTATCCATGAATCATTTCATAAACTAAAGCGCAGTCCTGGGCATCCCGGCAGATGGGGCCCACTTTGTCCATTGACCAGGATAAGGCCATCACACCGTAGCGGCTGACGGTTCCATAACTGGGTCTCAAACCGGTCACCCCATTTCTACTGCTGGGCATCATAATCGAACCCAGGGTTTCCGTTCCGATACTAAAGGCCACCAGACCAGCAGCGGTTGCTGATCCGGAACCGGCACTGGATCCACTGGCTCCCATAAGTGTGTCCCATGGACTGACGGTCTGTCCTCCAAACCATACGTCACCTCGAGCTAATGCTCCGGAACTTAATTTACCTAACAGAACCGCTCCCGCTTGCCTCAATTTTATAGCGATAGGTGCTGAATAATCCAATCGCTGATCTTTAAAAGGATTTGCACCCCAGGTAGTTGGATATCCTTTGACCGCAATCAGGTCTTTTAACCCATAAGGAATTCCATGTAAGGGGCCGTGATAGATTCCCTGGGCAAGATCCTGATCCGCCTTTTGCGCCTGTTGTAAAGCGAGTTCATCGGTCAGTGTGATAAAGCATTTTAATGTTTTATCGTATTTATGAATCCGATCCAAATAGTGACGGGTAAGTTCTACAGAACTGATTTTTTTTGTTCTGATCAAATACGCCAATTTCCATACCGGGTAAAAACAGATAGAGTCGGTCCATTGAGCGATCTCTATATCCTCCGGCTCTTCAATAACTACTTTGTCGGAACCTTCGGGGAAGGTGAAATTTTCCGGCACGGGATTAAATAATATAGCGGGCATTACTTCGTGATCCAGGGAAAATTGACGCATGGAGTCATATCCTTCCAGGTTCCGTTGCAGATAGGGTAGGAGTGTGTCAATGTTTTCCGGTGAAAAATGGATGCCATAAAGTCGACTGGCTATTTCCACATCATGCCGGTTTATAGGTGCTTCATTGTTTCGACATGATGCAAAAATACCGATGACGATGGTGATGCTGAGAATTAGATTTTTCATTTTTTATTTTACATCAAACCAAAGTTTGGTTGCATTTTTATCTCCACCCTGGTAATCAATCAAAATTTCGTCATGAGCCAGAATTTCTTTTAGCGCTTTTATCACAATGGTACGATCGTCAAGATCAAATATTATGTCAGCGTTAGGCTGGAAGGAATGATTATAAAGAGATCCATATCCCAATGCAATACAGGCATAACCTTCATCACCCGGCCATGCATAATAGTAGTCATAAAATATGGTCTTATCGATTTTGTCCAATTGTTCGGGGGGAATGAAAAGTAGAGGACAGATCTCCACGATATCACCTTCACTAACGTCATGGGCACTGAATACTCCCCTGCCACCTAACGGTGAAGTGCCAACATACAAACCGGGTATATGCTGCATGAAACAAGAGTTTAAACTTTTAAAACTACTTTTAGGTTATGAAAAAGAGATGCAAATGTAGTCGATTAGATTATTTGCAGGATTTATTTTAATTATTAAAAATTTATGGATCGGGAGCAGCTTAAAGATTTGTGGATTGGTGATTGGGTTAGAGTTACGCTGACTGGAGCTATTGGTAAGTTTGAGGGTGAACGAGAAGGGAAGGTGCTTGTGTCCATTAATAATCATCGTCAATTGATCGAAAATCAATTCCTGGAAATTGCTGAGGCACCGGTTGAGGATGATCTGTTAAAGGATCTTTTACCAGAAGATCAAACGGATAGCACCAGACAAACCAAACCAACTTTCGATACGACACTAGATCTCCATTTGGAAAAATTAGAGGGATATTCATC
>JAGQWV010000992.1 GCA_020437045.1 Saprospiraceae bacterium
ATTTTCAATGTTTTTTCTGATTTAAAGAAGATCCTTCAAAAAAGGAGGTGCAAAACTAACAATTTGTACTGAGAGATGGGAAAATCTGCATCACTTCTAGTACTGATTTTAAACATTCGACCAGGAAGCTTGGTTCAAGTACTCTTTGTCGACCGATAGGATAGCTTCGTGTGATTAAGGTTAAGTATTAGTAGAATCGCTCGCTTTAACCTGATGTCGGTCCCTCCAGCACCTTGATCGGTTTTGCTTTTGGTGGGCTGTCGTTTTCTTGATCTACTTCCGAAAAGATATAAAGTCCAGAATTCTGGATGGTGTCACCTCATAGGAGTTCGAGAACGATTCGATGATTCTCCCTGGTACATTCTGTTTCCGACTATTCAATACTTGCTAAAATTTCGTTAGCTTGCTTCTGCTCGGCCTTTAATTTTTAATTACTAAATTAAGCAAATGAAGATTGCATCAATGATATTGTTACTCTGCATGACTTGTTATGTTACGTATGCGCAGATGGAAATAAGGACCGGATTAGAACTGACTGCAGATCATTTTCCCCAGGATGGTGTGCCTCGGGGTTCGCTAAAGGGTCCTTTTGAATTTCATAGTAAAATCATTGAAGGTACTGTGAGGCAATATTGGATATTCGTACCTGCTCAGTATGATGGATCGAAGCCTGCCAGCGTCCTGGTCTTTCAAGATGGAAACCGGGCTACCAAACCAGATGGTTCTTTAAGGGTGCCTCAAGTCATGGAAAATCTCATCGCCAAAGGAGAGATGCCTGTCACCATAGGGATATTTATCACTCCCGGTAATCGATCGGACTCATATCCTGATTCACTGGGCACTCGCAATCCCAATAATCGCGCGCAGGAATATGACGCGCTAAGCGACCGGTACAGCCGTTTTTTAATAGAGGAAATGCTACCCGAAGTTGCTCGCCAGTATCGGTTGACCGATGATCCCGAGGAAAGGGCTATCGGTGGTACCAGTAGTGGTGCGATAGCTGCTTTTACAGTAGCCTGGCACCGGCCGGATATGTTTCGAAAAGTGTTTAGTGCGATTGGAAGCTATGTCTCCATCGGCTTCCGGCCGGATGAAGATCCTATCAAATTAGGCGGACAGGATTATCCGGCGTTGATCCGACGTGAGCCAATTCGACCCATGAAGATCTTTATTCAGGATGGCAGTAATGATCTAAGCAATCGCTGGGGAAATTGGTTTCTGGCTAATCAACAAATGGTTTCAGCAATGCAATATGCCAACACTAACGCGGACAATGAAAATACCGCCGGTGCACGATATCAGTATACCACCCTCTGGACAGATGGAGAACATAGTGACAAACATCCGGGTATGGTACTGCCGGAAGGACTGAAATGGCTTTGGGCAAAATAAGTAATGCATATTTTGCGGTATCGTTTTTAAGTTTTCAGTGAGGAAAATGGCAAAGATCTATGGTTTTTGGATCATAGAAAAATCGCTTCTCTTTTAAGAATTTCTCTGTTTGTGAGACTTTTTGTTGCTGTTTTTTCGATGAAATAAATACCGCTTTGCAAATCACAAATATGGATCAAATACGCTTGCACGTCTACCGTTCAGGATTTAAAAAGAAACAAATCTTCGATTGATGATACGCCCTTAGCTGATAGATCAAAAAAATACTAAAGCAATTTGTTTTTGCCTGGATGTGACAATCCATATCGGAAGACAAAGACTCCTGATGTTATAATGACTTCTTTATTTTTTGGATGGTCCGTTCTGATAATTCACCTTGATAAATTAATAAAGTGTAGCGTAAAATGGTAGGTTGTGTATCGGAAATGGCTACCGGATGTCGTCCTGGAAAGACTGCATTTTGCATACTGTCTTTCGCCCGTAATATCCAGGGTTCCGGATAGGTTGGATTGTCGGGATGACAGAACAAAACGACTCCTGCATGTTCGCCATTTTTTCCCATAGATCCGGACATATTCATCCATGAACCGGAGACAATCTGATTGGTAATGGGTTGTACCAATCCTTGCTCCGAACTAAACTGGATATCTTCCGGTAATTTTATTCTGACGGAAAAACCACCATATCCCTTTTCATCTTCTGACCCCCCTAATTCCAATCCCTTTTCTAGCGCCAACAAAGAAATCTCAAAATCAACTCTCCGGTATTTTTTCTTACGAGAATACACAGTTATTCGGGTTTTTTCTGACATGAATGCCTTTTTCTCACCATGGGTATCTAACCACAATGGTGA
>JAGQWV010000993.1 GCA_020437045.1 Saprospiraceae bacterium
CTTCATTGGTGATACAACCTTGAGCATCTTGCACCGTGAGGGTATAAGTACCGGCCTCCAACTCCTGGAGCTGATTGGTATCCGGTGCATTAGATTTAGACCATTGATAATGCACGGGTTCTTGTGCATTATTCGCTATTACCTGGATTGAGCCATCATTACTTTGAGGGCAACTAAGGTCTGTCTTCACAATCTGAATGGGTATGGTACAACTTAAGAAGTCAATGGTTACTTGCGTGGTTGAAATACAGTCATACCTATCAGTGACCGTTACGGAGTAACTGCCATTAGCCAGATTTTTAAGATCGGACATCGTCGAACCGGTACTCCATAGATATGTATAGGGTCCGCTTCCTCCGGTGACCTTTAGGTTAATCTCGCCATCCTTGGCCCCTTTTTGACTTTCATCTTTACCCTCTGCTATGACGGAAAGTTCTTCGGGGTGCTTTAAATTTATGGTGTCGCTGACGATACAGTTGCTCTGATCTTTGATGGAAACGATATATCTTCCTGCGGGAAGATTTGAGAGGTTTTCCTCATCATCATATTCTCCGAGACCATCGATGTCCCAGTCAATTACATAGGGTACGGTGCCTTCAGATACAGATAGTACAATGCTGCCATTTGCTTTACCAAAACAAGTGGGATTATTTTTTGTAACCGACAGGACTGGACTCGAACCCACCACAATTGGTTGAGCGGCCTGTGAGGCACATTGACTGGACAAAGGTTGAAAGGTGAGATTGAAAGTGCCGGAGAGACCTTCGGGGTCAAATGTATTATCCTGTACACCAACACCACTCCACTCACCTAATATTCCATCCTGAAAAGTAGGCAATGGGATCACGGGATTATTTTCACATAATTGTGGTAATGGATCCAGAACTGGATTTGCCAAAGCATAGACGGTTATGGCTAAATCATTATCGATAGCACACTGCCCTGCGTTGACCACGAATGACAGGGAGATTTTTCCGTCAAGACCATTCGGGAAAAACTGATTTCCCACGACACCGGGTCCGGACCACTGCCCACTAATGCCATCTTGAACATCATCAAGATCGACCGGGTCATCAGTGATACATAAATTTGAGATGGGCATAAGGCCAGGAATTTGTGCCTTCATGACCGAAAGCGAACGATTGGCCTCAGAGGCACACCATTGCTCTTCTGGTGTAAAGGTTAAGGTGATCATACCATTTAATCCTCCCGGATCAAAAAAGTTGCTGGCAACACCCGGTCCGGACCAAGAGCCGGTAATTCCGTCCTGTGTTTTATTCAGTGCAATGGGTTCATCCAGTTCACAGACATCAGCTAAAGATGTTAACTGTGGACGGATCGGATCGGTTGAAGGTTCCGTGATGACGATGTTTTCAATCGTGTCCTGACATTGGTTAAAGGCAGCATCTGAAATAGTGACCGAATAATCTCCTGCACTCAAATCAATGGGTGAAGGGGTGTTGCCTATAGCTGTCGGCCCGGACCAGGTATAGTGGTAACTGCCAGAGCCTCCCGACGTTAAGGTTGTAATGCTGCCATTCGACTTTCCCTTACAATCTACATGCAGGATATCTGAAAGTGTAATCTCCGGATAGTCCGGGCTATCAATGGTAATCGTTTTGGAATCACGGCATGAAGGAGCACTGTTGTTCCGCACTATTACCATATATATACCAGAAGTTAAATTTCTAAATTCACTATTAAGACTCCAGGTTTGACCATTGTCAATGGAGTATTCCAAATTGAAAGGAGTGGCATTGATCAGTGCCACTCCATCGACAGCGGCACAATCAGAAACAGGTGTGGTGGATACTGAATGGATCATTGGAATAATGGGGGCAGAAAGCGTGACAACACCAAAGGTTGTACAAGAAGAATTGGTTATTGTTCTTACCGCAATCTCATAGATAGCTGGTGCCAGATTCGTAAAGATGGGATCACTCTGGTACGTGGCACCATCATCAATACTGTATTCGAGATTATCCCCATTGACCACGATTTCGATCATTCCATCGTTAATGCCACAATCGGATGGGCTTTGGATATGGACATCTTCAATCGCTATTGGCGGACCCTCATCCAGTGTTGCCTCACCCTGGATGAAACAGCTGTGATCTTCAGCAATCCGGACATAGATATCATAGGTTCCGGCCACCAGGCCACTAAAGGAATTTGTTGGTGTAAATGGACCAGCCTGACCATTGATCGAAAATTCAAGACCATTTCCATCGGCGATGATTTCAATCGAACCATCCGTTGCGCCGCAAAAGGACGGTGATACCGTAGTGGAAGAGATTGCTCCATATAGATAGTCATGAGATCCCAATCTCGATGTTCCAGCGGTATATCCCAGCCATTCCGTGGCCAACGTAGGAAAGTCGCAGGGGGGATCGGGCGGATCAGATCCAATGCCATCATTGATGCATCCTTTTCTTACCAGGGACATTCCCTGGGTTGAGAGACCAGCGGAACTCCACTCCGCACCAGGATCACAGCCAATATTGCCAACGATGTCTATCGGTGACATGTCTTTTTCCAATAAAACGACATCATTACCATTGGGTCCGGCGGTGAAGACTTGAAAATTAGCGTAGGCAGATCCACTACTGCATGCGACGATGGTTTGCTTTGGGCCGATAGAACCGGTCAGATTGCGCAGGGTCTGGGGAGCCGCACCATTATACCCTATTCTCAATCGATAGGATCCGGTTAAGGTAATCGATGTGTTGGTTGGATTAAAGATTTCGATGCACTTAGTGGCCCCATCTTCCAAATATTCGGATATAAATAAATCAGACTGAGCAACACCACCCAGGTACGTACATACACATACCACGGCCACGTACAACCGAAGCATAGACAAGGTGGGATGTAAGCTATGGTTCATATCCTCGATCTGGTCTAATTTCGTGATAAAAATTTAAAAAAGCATGATCGTCATAGGTAGTTTCTAAAATCATCCAAAACGTTTCCTACTTATTAAACCTCTTTCCTTCCAATCTAATCTCTTATTTTTGCAGACTTTTTATTCCTTCATTTAAAATACATTCTAATGCATCTCAGCGAACAGGAGTTGGTGCGAAGAGATAACTTACAAAAGATCCGGGATCTTGGAATCGATCCTTATCCTCCTATTGATTATCCGGTGACCGCCTTAGCCGCCAATATTAAGACGCATTTTCAGGATGACGATGACACCTATGATGAGGTGGTATTGGCTGGTCGTCTGATGATGAAAAGAATCATGGGAAAGGCATCCTTCGCTGAGTTGCAGGACAGCTCCGGAAGAATTCAATTGTATATATCCCGTGATGAAATCTGTCCTGGTGACGATAAAGACCTGTACAATACGGTCTTTAAGAAGCTGTTGGATATAGGTGATTTTATCGGGGTAAAAGGAAAGGTCTTTCGCACCAAGGTGGGAGAAATATCGGTACATGTACATGAGTTGGTTTTGCTCAGCAAATCATTAAAACCTTTACCTATTGTCAAAACCAAGGTAGATGAGCAAACTGGTGAAACACATACCTATGATGCCTTCACGGATCCCGAGCTACGATACCGTCAGCGTTATGTAGATCTGGTTGTCAATCCACAATACAAGCAGATTTTTAATGCCCGGGCAAAAGTGATCCGGGAGATGCGCCGCTTTTTTGACGATAAGGGATGGCTTGAAGTAGAGACACCGATTTTACAGCCCGTTCATGGTGGGGCTGCGGCACGACCTTTTAAGACCCATCA
>JAGQWV010000994.1 GCA_020437045.1 Saprospiraceae bacterium
AAAGAAGCGGCCTTATTTTTTACCCAATCATTCCCTACTTTTTGATAACCAACAGTGCTGAATGCACGATAAAGATATTTTTGATCGGGATAACTATGGTTTTCTAAGGCTGCTTAAAGAAGCGGCCTTATTTTTTTACCCTCGGTCAGAAGTCAAAACCAAACTGGTTCAGGAAGGAATCCTGTCCATTTCTTCTTTCATTCGCTGCAACGTATTTGGAGAAATAGGCACCAGAGGTAATCGTACATCATATTCGCAAAGACCCAGCAAATGCATACAGCCCTTGATACCCACGGGGTTACCTTCCAGGTATAACCAATGGTGGATGTCGATTAGGCTTTGATGGATCTCCCTGGCTTTCTTGAAGTCTCCCTGGATTGCTGCTCGTGACATCGAGGTAAAATCCTTTGGAAAGGCATTGGCAATGACGGAAATAACCCCCATACCTCCACATGAAATAAAGGGAAGCGTAGTTGGATCATCACCGGATAAGACTAAAAAATCTGGAGGTACATTACGAGCGATCTTCGTAGCCTGTATTAGATCAGCCGAAGCGTCTTTGATTCCAATAATTTTTTCATGGGACCGAGCTAATCTGACTACTGTATCTGCATTTATATTCGATGCCGTTCTTCCCGGTACATTGTACATGATAATAGGTAGTGGACTCTTTTCCGCCAGGGCCAAGTAGTGCTGATAAATACCTTCCTGAGTTGGTTTATTATAATAAGGGCTGACGGAGAGAATGGCATCGATTCCATCAAAGCTATATCGATAAAATTTTTCCTGAAGGGCATGTGTATTATTACCTCCAAAATTTCCTAAGACAACCGGTTTCCTTCCCTGATTGACATCCAACGTCTTTTTGATGATTTCGTGTTGTTCATCTTCCGTCAGCGTAGCAGTTTCAGCGGTCGTGCCAAGACAAACCAAGTAATCTACATCTCCCTCGATTTGATAATCTAAAATCCTTTCTAATGCAGCAAAGTCAATTTTCCCCTGCTTAAAGGGCGTAATTGTCGCTACTCCACAACCTTTAAACTGGTCGGTGATCATAGTGCTACTGTTTTTTCAAATATATCCAATGTTTTGTCAAATAAGAAAGGCATATCATCATCCTGATCCCGTGATACAATGATATTGTAAAGGGCTGTATACTCAGGGCTGATTGCCATCTTATACGTGGCATTTATCTGGGATAAAACATAGTGGATGATACGATGATTTTCAAGATCCAGATTGATCAACAGGCGATAACGGCGCTGCATAAACAGTGATAGTTTATGTCTGCTGAAATCAGGTTTGAGGCTCACATCTGACATACTGAAGTGGGGGAATGCAAAAGTAACCTGCTTATCCAGATGTTTAGGTACATAACCAAAAAGGTGAACATGCTCTTTGCTTTTGACTTGTATTTTTTCTTGAAATTGGGTGCCAAGTTGCTGATGGATCAATGAATCTGCCAGAAAAAGAATACCGATACCTTTACCTTCTGTATCAGATTGATCTGGTTCAAACTTTTGTTTCTTAAGGAAGCGATGTAGATTATAATCAATAAAGTATTGCTTAAGATTCATGGGTTTCGGAGACTTCAATTTCCAAAAATTTACCCATGCTCCTATATTTAGCAATACGGGCATCTATCAACTGGTCTGCTGCAACTTTCTTATGATTATTAAGTTGTTGTTTGATATGTTTTTTCAGGGTATCTGCCATGGTTTCCGGATCAGAGTGCGCTCTACCCAATGGTTCTTTGATAA
>JAGQWV010000995.1 GCA_020437045.1 Saprospiraceae bacterium
AAGCCTAATGCATATTCCCGGTTAAGCAATCACGATACTAAGTAAAGATCTGCTAAAGACCATGTTAAATCCTTACTATAGTACAGTGGAAATTCTGAAATTTCTTAAGTATCTTAATGTTACGAACATACTTCATCCATCACCAAACCATCATTATGAAGCATCTTCTTTTATTCTTTTTACTTTGTCTGGCGTGGATATCCTGGCACCAATATGCATCAATTGGAATCGATGATGTGGTAAAACAGGTCAATCAGTATCATCAAAATTATCCTCAGGAAAAAATCTATATCCATACGGATAAAGCCTACTATGTGGTAGGTGAGACCATTTGGTTTAAAGTTTATGGAGCTCTTGCCACAACCCATGTCCCTTTGACACCAAGTGGTCTGGTCTATGTTAGTCTATTAGATTCAACAGGAGCAGTACTTACCACGCGATATATCAAAATAGATCATGGAACGGGTAAAGGAGACATTCTTATCGATCCAAATTGGCAGCGTTCTGGCAAACTTACTTTGAGAGCACATACCAATTACAATCTCAATTTTGACCGAAACTTTGTTTTTCAAAAGAAGATCAGTGTTTATGACAGTTATCGTACGGTCGTGGCTGCACAGACGTCCGTAGACAGCACATTAACAACCGATATAAGTTACGGCAGAACCAATCTAAAGTTTTATCCTGAAGGAGGTGACCTTATAGAAGGTCTTGGTTCGATTGTAGGGGTCAAGGCAACGGACAGCAAAGGAAAAGGAATTGCGATTAAGGCAAGGGTTTTTGACCAATCGAATAACCTGGTTACGCTATTTATTACCAATGATCAAGGACTTGGTTCTTTTAAATTAGTACCAGGACAAGACTTTAATTACAACGTAGAGGCAAATTACCTAAATCGAACGGATCATTTTGAAATTCCCGCTGCAAAAAAGCAAGGTGTCACATTGGCTATTAAACCATATAAAGCAGATACCTTGCTGGTGCTTACTCAAGCCTCTACACCTGATTTTCTTGCCGGTGCACATTTGCTTGGACATATCCGGGGAGAGGTTTTTTCCAAAATTAGTCTGGATGATATCGGCAGTAATGCTTTTATTATCTCCACATCCGATCTTCCAACAGGTATAGCACACTTTACTCTTTTTGACCGCGAAGGCATGCCTTTGGCCGAAAGACTTAGTTTTATTGCAGCAAAGCTCCCTAAACAAAAAATCAATATTAATCTCAACCAAGCGACCTACCGACGAAAGCAAAACGGAGCAATTACTTTTAAAATAAATTCAAATCGAGAAGACAGTCTTCTTGCTTTTACCTCTGTTTCTATTTATGATCAACTACTTAATAATCGTCCGACTACCGATATCGATATTTATTCATATTTCCTACTTACTTCAGACCTACCCGGAGTCATTGAAAAACCAGGGCATTATTTTGAAAATGGCCAGGTAATCAATGAAAAGGATCTTGATCTGCTAATGCTCACGCATGGTTGGCGAAGATTTAATTGGGATGAAATTTTATCCAATAGGGTGCTTGACCTGGAATATGTTCCGGAAAATGGATTTACCATGAGTGGTCAGACCACCAGGATTTCCAATGACCGAGGCACAAAATCCAATGTCTGGCTTTCAACGCTTAACCAGAATTTCACGATGATAAAAACGGTGTCCGATGGAGACGGTTATTTTAGATTTGGTGATCTTCAATTTATCGATACTACTACTGTTATCCTTCAATCTGATCGATATTCGGAAAAAGATAAGGGAAAAACCGAAGGTCCGGGAAAAGATTATTTAAATATAAATCTGGATCCGGATTATCCATTCTACAGTGAAGACCAGACATATATCCCTGCCACCTTTGTCAGTGCTCAAGACCTCAATCACTTTCTGACCGAGAGTCGCTACAACAATCAGGTTAGTGATTCCTACGAAAATCTATGGTCTATTGACCTCGAAGAAATTACGGTATCCAGTAAAAAATCAGAATCCTTCGTGGAGTATCACAGAAATACCATGCTTTACGATGAGCCAGACAATCGAGTCCTCATTGATTCTATTCCGGGAGCGCATGGTAAGCTTGGTATTTTTGATGTAATCCGGGGTCGAATCCCAGGTGTGGATGTAGTCGGAATTTATCCTAACCAAACAGTGCGCATGCGTGGATATAGTTCTATCGCCCGGGAGACTACCGCCACGATCCTTCTGGATGGTGTTCCGATCAGTATGGTAACAGCCAATGCCATTTCTCCCGAACGGATAGCTTTTGTGGATGTATTGAAAGGTCTTTCAAAATCTGCCATTTATGGTTCCGGAGGCAACGGCGTGATCGCTTTATATTCGAAAAGTCCGGAGGAGATGAAAGGTAAATATGATTTAAAATCAGGAGTTCTCCAGTTCAATCATCCCGGATACTACCATGCCCGCGAGTTTTATATTCCTGACTATCATGAAAATACCGAGGAAGCGGAAACGGATTACAGGACGACCCTGTTATGGTATCCAGATATCGTCTTTACCAAAGACGAGAAAGAAATTGAAGTACCATTTTCCACTTCTGACCGAACCTCTGTTTATCAACTCTTATTGCAAGGCATCACGACGGATGGCCAGCCGGTTTCTCAGGTACTCAATTTTACGGTGTCCGAATAATCAGAGAGCAAATAATATACCCGGATCAGGTATCTTAATAAGGCCACTGGGAGCAATATTGAAATATATGTTACTATAAAATGGTTTAATAGTATGCAATGTCCATCTTTCCATCTTGCATTTTCATGTATAATACCGATCAGTATTCTTTTTGGATTGGCTTGTATTACAAACTTGAGTGCACAACACCTGAATCCGGGAGATACTTTCCAAGTCTCTTTCCAAAAACACATCGGAGCATACC
>JAGQWV010000996.1 GCA_020437045.1 Saprospiraceae bacterium
TCTTTTCTATTTAGACAAATCAAATGCCATAGGCAACACCCATGCTGGCTTGTATGGTCCGGTTTTTTGTGTCACCGGTTTTCCCGATAGCATTTAGACCCCAAAAAGCTCTTAGATCAGCATTTAGCCATATTCGATTAGCTAATCTCTGATTAAAACCAAGGCCACCTACAAGATCGAGTGTCGTAGAATTATTTTGATTTTTAATGTCGGTATTATTTGCTTCGGCATTTAATAAAAATCCTGGCGCAAAACCGAGATAGAGTTTGGGTCGGAAAGATTCTCCGAGACGTCCCAAAAAGCTATTGTACAAAACTGGAATTTTCAGATAATTTCGATGTACTTCTAAATTTCCGGTTTTATGGCCTTCGCCGGAATATAAAAGATCGACGGTTATTCCAGAACGTTCATTGATACTGTATGTTGAGGTTATTCCTGCTGCAAGACCGGTCAGATTTTTTGTGCCTTCGGCATTGGTATTAGAGAAATTTGCTCCTAGTCTCGGACCAATGGAAAAACGATTTTCAATTTGACCGAAGCTTAGACTATAACAAAGTGCAGACAGTAGACTTAAGAAAATTATCTTTTTCATTTTTTGATTTTTTAAGTTTAAGTAAGTTGGTAATGATTATTTACTGTGGATTATACTTCAGGTATCTTCCCCTTTTTTGCGTCCCGAATCAACTTTTTATTGGCAATGATGGTAACCTCCACCCGACGGTTTTGTTGTCGTCCTATTTCTGTTTCATTCGTAGCTACCGGATCTGTTTCGCCCATGCCTTCTGGTTTCAGCCGTTGCGTGGCTACCGATTTTAAGGCAAGGTAATCTTCGACAGAATCTGCCCGTCTTTCGGAAAGAGCCAGATTGTAGTCGGGATTTCCGGTACTATCCGTATGTCCAAAAATGATTACGTCGGTTTTTTCGTACTTTTTAAGTGTTTGGGCGAGATCATCAAGGTTTTCTTTAGTGACGGAACGAAGTGCATCTGAATCAAAATCAAACAAGAGTCCTGAATCAAAAGTGACTACAATTCCCTCTCCGATTCGTTCTACTTTTGCTCCTTCTAAATCCTTTCTGATTTCCTCGGCCTGCTTATCCATATACTGACCGATTATGCTTCCGGCCACGCCACCTATACCTGCGCCAAGAATTACCGCAACAGCCCGGTTTTTCTTTCCAACCGCTGCCCCTGTTGCCGCACCCACAGCCGCACCGATAATTGCACCTTGAGTACGTTTTGACGTGTTGCAGGAAGGCAGAATTCCTCCCATAAGGGTCAATGTCGCGAGTAGTAAGACTTTTGAAATTTGTGAAACTTTCATTGTTATCAAATTTTATTGTCAAGTTGGTTAGAAAACCTTACCAGGGCCTTGATTGTTCGATTGGTGAGCTCAACTAAGCATGTAAACCATACTGTCAGGTGAGAAAATTTTATATGTTACTTATTTGCCCTTTGCGAAGAAACCAAGGGCCTGTTTGTTGAGGAGATTGACCGTATACATTATGTTGAGTATGGATTGAATCTGGTTATTGCGACAGAATTTGTGGGCTACACCACCAGGAAAAGTAGGTGGCTGAGTTGTAAATGGTCCGATGACCTCCTAATGAAAAAAATGATTTAATTATGAAGAATTTGCAGGAAATGCAAGCTACTTTGGATCGTGAGTTGGATATCAGTCGTATACTGAGTGATCAAGCCAAAGCTAGTCTTATTCAAATGAAAAAAGGTAAATCACTTAAAGAACATCAAAGTGTCTCCCAGGCACTTCTCATTCTGGTTAAGGGCAAAGCTTTGTATGAGGAGCACGAACGCAGCTTGAGCTTATCCATTCCTTTCGATTTTGTGGATATTCCTGCAAAAGTGACGCACCGGCTCACGGCGCAGGAAGATTGTTCGCTCCTACTTATTCAGTAAGAAACCTCATTTTCAGCGTGTGACTCCTGGGGTGAGCAAGAACATCTCTGATTATAAGGAGGATCATCATTTTAAAGACAGGAGTGACCTATCCTTGTAAGAATTTTATGGATCAAATCATATCGGGATGGGAACGCTTTTAAAAAGAAGGACATTTTTAGAAAATTCAGGAATGGCAGCTTTGGCAGCAATGGTTCCTGGATCAATATTTAAATTGAGCAATACGCCAAGTGACCGGGTCAACATTGGAATTATTGGTACAGGAAGCCGGGGAAATTGGTTAAATAAACTCATAAGAGACATTCCCAATATGTCAGTGATGGCTTGTTGTGATGTCATTCCGGAAAGATTGCAAATGGGATTGGAATTGGCAGATCCCGGCAGTAAAAGCTATACTGACTATCGTAAAATGTTGGAGAACAAGGATATTGATGCAGTCATTGTATCCGTTCCGCTTTCACTGCATTATCAGATAGCAAAAGAGGCCATGGAAGCTGGAAAGGATGTTTACTGTGAAAAAACCATGTGCTTCACACCGGAAGAATCCCTGGATCTCGGCCATATTATTCAACAGAATAACCGGATTTTTCAGGTAGGATATCAGCATCGATATAATCCGCTCTACAACAATATCAAAGGCATCATTCAAAGCGAAGATTTTGGTGAGCTGAGTCATATAGAATGCTATTGGAATCGTAATGGAGATTGGAGACGTCCGGTGGATGATGCTAAGTGGGAGCGATTGATTAATTGGCGTATGTACCGGGAATATTCCGGCGGTTTGATGGCTGAACTTTCTTCCCATCAATTGGATATAGTCAATTGGATTGTTGAAGATTTACCAGTCTCGGTCACTGGCTATGGCGGTATTGATTACTGGAAGGATGGCAGGGAGACCTACGACCACGTGCATAGTGTATTCAAGTATAATGATGGTATTCAGGCATCTTATACGTGTTTGACAACCAATGCCCATATGGGATACCAGATGCTATTCTATGGTAAAAATGCTACGGTTCAGGTCACTGGTGAACAAGGCCATAAAGCCTTCATGTATGTTGAGCCTACCTGGGTAAACCAGATGAAAAAACCCGAGAAGGTGGATGGCGTTTCCGGTGCGACCGTTAAAGTCCTGGAACCCGGAAAACCGATTCCGATATTGGCTGGTGATCGTCCTGAAGATGATGCTGAGCCCACCGGTAAAGCTCTTGCCAGTTTTGCTGACTGTGTTCGCGAAAGAAAAACCCCTCTTTCCAATTATGAAAATGGTAAGAACTCGGCGATCTGTGTGGCAAAAGCGAATGAGGCTATGCAGACAGATGAAAGAATAAATCTAAAATCGGCTTATTCAATGAAGTAGCATCGAGGGTGGTTATTCCGGGGTACTGCGAGTGGTCCAAATCTCATAAATAGGATCACCTTTGCTGCTTTTGCCGGAATGATGCCATGCACCGTCTTTGAGTGCGTAGATAAAAGGCAAGGAAGCTCCTACACGTGAATTATCTCGTGAGAAAAATTCGATATTCTCGGTATAATTACCCTCAATGGATGAATAGGTGCCACCACCGGTACCAAAAAATTGCCCGGTTTCGGTATTGTAAGCTATCCACTGAAATCGGGTTCCCGATAGGATCTTCATGGTTTTTCGCGGTCCGGGAGTTCTCGTCTCGATGTCTCCTGTCCCATTTCGTTTCCGGCCGGTCATTAACCAGGCATCATTGAGTACTCCGGGAGTTCCATCGTCAATCCGCTTCCATTCTTTATTATAAACAGTCAACTTGTCGCCTGCAATACTAAAAACACTTTCGAATGTCTTACCAACGTTCGTACTGTCTTCTGAATCAAATTCGATCGTTACCATTACCTGATCAGATCCAGTTGTCTTCCAACTTCCACCTAATGTCCGAATAAATTTTCCGGGTAGAAAAGAGGCTACCGAAAAATATTGATCCGTGACAATAGAAACCATGTTCGCATCACCATCTTTTGTTTCCCAGGCACCGGAAAATTCGGACTGAGCCGATGAGGTGAGACTAAACGCTAATAGGAGTGTCGAACAGGTGAGGATATTCAGAAGTAATTTGACCATGACAAATCTTTTTTACTTTGTCAATATCGTACTTCTTTTTGATAAAAATTTGAGGATGTGGTATCGGTAATTGGCAAGAAAGATCAGATCGAACTTTTCCATTCAAAAAAAAGTTATATCTTTGGCATCCCTTCAAAAGCTGAAGGTTATATATCGCGGAGTGGAGCAGTTGGT
>JAGQWV010000997.1 GCA_020437045.1 Saprospiraceae bacterium
CCAGCAAGCATATGATGCGGTTCGGAGAGGCTATGCGTATGTAGTACAGAATGAAAGGGGGCGCTATTTTTCGGAAGGAGAGTGGGACATTCTAGGCGTACCGCTCACCGATGGTTATGATGCTTTTTCGTGGCTAAAAGAACAATCCTGGTCTAACGGTAAAATCGGCACTTACGGTTGTTCATCGACCGCTGAATGGCAGATGGCCGTAGCTGCTCTGGATCATCCGGCTCACGCAGCCATGGTACCCATGGGATTTGGAGCCGGTGTTGGAAGGGTGGGACCATACTTTGAGCAAGGTAACTGGTACCGAGGTGGTGTCCATCAATTGTTATTTACTGCATGGCTCTATGGTGTAGAACAGGATAAGTTTAAACCTAGAATACCGCCGGGAGCAACGCAGGAAGATCTCATTAGGATATCACGCTATTATGATTTAGCCCCGGAGAATCCCCCCGTGGATATGTCCCAGGCATTAGCCCATTTACCTATTAAGGATATCCTTTCTAATATACATGGTAAAAGAGAAATATTTGATGGTTTAATTGCCAGAAAACCAAATGATTCGGCCTGGTATGAAGGTGGGCTTTATCACGACGATATGCCCTTTGGGGTACCCAGTTTCTGGTTTGCCAGTTGGTATGACGTGTCGATCAGTCCTAATTTAGCCCTATTTAATCATGTCCGAAAGAATGCCAGGGATCCTGAAGTGAAGAATAATCAATATTTGGTCATTGCACCGACCCTCCATTGTCAATATCAATTAGCCACCGAAGAGACCGTCGTCGGCGAACGTAATATTGGAGATGCCCGTCTAAACTATGATTCATTGATTTATGGATGGTTTGACTACTGGTTAAAGGATAGAGATGAAACTTTCTTAAAAGAACTGCCTCGAGTCACCTATTATACGATGGGAACTAATAAATGGCAAACTGCCGAAACCTGGCCACCAGAGGGGGTAATCAACACACCATATTATCTCACAAGTAGTGGAAAGGCGAATACCAGAAATGGTGATGGTAGATTAATGCCCGTTCTATCCGATCAGGATACTCCGGATCAGTTCACCTATGATCCTCTGGATCCCGTGACCTCGCATGGTGGAAACGTATGCTGCACAGGAAATGCAGTGCAAGGCGGAGCTTTTGATCAGCGGGAGATGGAATTGCGGGACGATATATTAGTGTATACCTCAGATCCTTTGACTTCAGGAATAGAGGTGACCGGTTTTATTGAGAGCACCTTGTTTGTTTCTTCTGATGTGAAGGACACTGACTTTACCATTAAATTAATTGATGTGTATCCGGATGGTAATGCATACAATCTTGACGAAACCATCCAAAGGGCACGCTATCGGGAAGGCTATGAAAAAGAGGTATTTATGGAGGAAGGAAATGTCTATGAGGTTAATTTAACACCGATGGCAACCAGCAATTACTTTGCTCCGGGGCATCGCATTCGAATCGAAATTTCCAGTAGTAATTTTCCCCGTTTTGCCAGAAATATGAACACCGGGGGGAATAATTATGATGAAAGTGAGGGAATAGTAGCACACAATATGATTCATCATTCTGAAAAATATCCCTCCAAAATCGTATTACCTATTAAGCCTAAATAAAGATTTAGAGAAGAAATCTGTGATGCAGCTTACCAGGTCATGAGCACAAAAGTGATAGCAGCTATATATACAAATCCGGATATAAAAATAATCCAGGCTAATTTATTGTTTTTAAGCAATTTAAACCACATGATGATACCCGTGATCGTAAAGACGATTAGCCCTATTCCAATTAAATCCAATAAGAAAGCGTATAAATTATAATACCAAGATCCACCGTATCCACTTTGACGGTGGATGCCTATAATCGCATTACCGGTTTTCTTCTCTTCATAAGCGATTGTCGCCTGATCCTCATCCTTCGGAATCACAATTTTTGCTGAACCCCCTGCGCTTGCAAACGTAATGGTTTGATTACCATTTTTATCTACTTGTTCTCTGATCTTTCGTCCCTCAATATTATTGTCCTGCGCAAATTGCTTCCAATCACTATCCGTCTTCGGTAAATTTTTGAGCTCCACTTTCTTCTCTGTTTTTACCAGCTCATGGTCCACCCAACTGTGATGTATCATCATGTAACTGGTAATAATAAACATGGTGAGCAGGGCAACGGTCGCCAGACATGCGTACAGGTGGATTTTCTTAATGTACTTATATTTCATAATAGAGCCATGATGATAATGGTGAAAAAGAATAAGCCGCCAAAAAAGTATAATTCCCAGGTGCGGTAGCTAAATTTTATCCAAAGCCAAAGTCCAAGGATCAGGGAGATAAAAAGCACCAATAATGCACTATATTGATAGATTTTCCACGTTTTTATGATAAAAGGAGCATTTGGCATATTACCACCAAAGAAATGTAAACCATTGATGGTTGCCAGGAGCCCTTTTGGAATGACATCGATAGAAGTTTCTCCGGTATTAAGATCCACTGACAGTTGATTGGTCTTGGCCAGATGTACCACTGTAAATTTGAAATTCTGACTATCTCTTTGCATTTGCCACCTTGGTAACCATCCCATCATCCTCAATTGATCTCGAATATTTTCCGCCAATTTATCATCAGTAAGATCCTTATCGACATTTACTTGTTTGGTTAGGTGTGCCGTTATCTCTTTATGATCGACATCAAGTTTATGATTAATGATGATACTACTGATTCCGAAAATGAGAATATAAAAAGATGTGAATAAGCCGCAGTATAAGTGCAACTTAATGAGTTTAGATTTTTTCATTGTTTATGGTAGCAATTGCTCTCCAAAATATTGAAAAATCGTAATAGTGAATACCCTGAAGGCAAAATTGTATATTGGAGCAAGGGTGCTTAATCGGTCGCAACGCGTTTTTATTTTATGCAATTACTCCTTCGAAGTTGGATTCATAGTCTTACAATGCTCATTATTCCTCTGCTATGGATATCCTGTCATAAAGCAGAAACAAGGCTTGAAAGTTATCATGCAGACCTTGCCGTTGGCTTTGAACACTTACCTGATTCTACGAAACCCTGGGTGTATTGGTATTGGATTAGCGATCATATTTCGAAAGATGGGATATCCCGGGATTTGGAATTGATGGATAGTCTGGGGATTGGTACTGCACTTATTGGAAATGTTTATCTGGGGAATATTGTCCGCGGAAAAATTCCGGTACTCAGTGATAATTGGTATGAGCATTTGCAATTTGCTATATCGGAAGGTGCACGCTTAGGGGTAGATATTGGTGTCTTTAATGGACCTGGATGGGTACAGTCTGGTGGTCCGTGGATTGATAGTACAAAATGTATGCACTATCTGATTTGCAAGGATACGATGGTTGATACAGGATTCCAGTTGAATCGATCCTCACTGGGCAGTATGCAAGGACAACCGGTTGCTTTGTTTGCCTATCCAGGCAAATCTATTTTAGATCAACCAGTTCCCAACTCCGTACAAGGTTCTTTTCTGGATAAGTCCGTAAAAAATCTTTTCGATGGGCGTACGGATACTAAATATGCTTTTCCAAAGGGCGAAATGGAAAACCGAGATTTAGTGATTGACTTTTCTTATAGCAACTCCATATCAGCACGAAGTATTAAGCTCATACCGGGTGCAGAGCCCTTTTATGTGGCATTTGATCTCGAAGTTTGGAAAGGAAATAAATTTGTTAATGTTTGTTCGGGATCTATAGATCGGAGTAACCAGATGTTGACTGTAGGTCCAAGGATGTTTGCACCGGTCATAAAAGCTTTTGCTGAAGTTTCCGGAAAGAAATGGCGGATTCGGTTCAGGGATTTAAACAAAAATAAAGTTTGGTTTACCGATGTAAAACGAAATGGTAGTCTCAAAGAAGTGATATTGTCTGGTGATGAAAAACTGGAAGGATATGTGGAAAAACAATTGGGTAAAATGCATCAATTACCAGGCCCGGATTGGAAAGCTTATCAATGGTCAGAACAGGTTGACTATGTCGATAGTACTTCTCATGTAAATCCGGAAACCTTTCTGGATTTGTCGGGACTTTTAAATGATGACGCTAAAACCTGGACCGCTCCCCCTGGAAATTGGCATATCTACCAACTATCCATGGTGCCGACGGGAGTGACCAACGCCCCCGTGGCTCCGGAAGCACAAGGATTTGATGTGGATAAAATGCAAAGGCGATATGTCTTTGATCACTTCGATCATTATATTGACCCTCTGTTGAATCGCTTGTCAACACAAGAAAAGCCAGCCTTAAAATATTTGGTGATCGACAGTTACGAAACCGGCTCTCAAAATTGGACCGATGGACTACAAGGACGCTTTCTGGAAATATATGGCTATGATCCGTTACCCTGGTTGCCGGTGATCAATGGAGATATCGTAGGTAGCCCAGACTTATCAGACCGGTTTCTTTGGGATCTACGCAGGCTGATTGCGGATGAAATAAG
>JAGQWV010000998.1 GCA_020437045.1 Saprospiraceae bacterium
ATGGTATGATCTTTACGTAGCTCATTCATTACCTCCGTTGAAGCAAAGGTGGTAAAGCCTTCATCCATCCATGCATAAAGACTCTCATTAGTAGCCAGCATCATCTGATACCAACTGTGCATGAGTTCATGGATTGAAACCCCCACAAGGCTTCCTACACTTCTTCCTCCTCCCGTGATCAATGTTGCCATCGGATACTCCATACCTCCATCTCCTCCCTGTATAAACGAATACTTTCCATAGGGATAGGGACCAAATCTTTTAGTGATATTGGACCAGGCTTTAACCATAATGGACGGCAATGCCTTCCAGGCATCGCGATTACGATCAGTTTCCTTATAAAAAAAGTGGAGAATCGTTCCATCTTCGGCTTTAGCCTGGGTATGTGTATAATCTGGATCAGCAGCCCAAACAAAATCATGAACATTCTGCGCTACAAAATGCCAGGTGAGTTCATCATTTCGCTTGTGCTTCACTTTTTCTTCTGTATACCCATGCCCTATTTCCTCAGGATTTAACAGAATACCGGAAGCCGCAACCGTATAAGCTTGATCTAAGGTAATTTGAACATCATAGTTGCCCCAAACCCCATAAAATTCCCGAGCAACATAAGGGTCTGCATGCCAACCGTCCTCATCGTATTCACAAAGTTTGGGATACCATTGTGCCATTGAATACCGGATATCTTCAGCGTTGTCTCTCCCTGTTCTTCGAATCTGCAGGGGAACCTGACCTTCAAAATTCATCTCCAACATGGTGGCATTTTGAGGATAGAGTGGCTGATCGAGATCTACCACGAGGATCGTGCCTTCCGCGTTCTGATGAACCTCAACTCCGTCCTGTTTTAGTTCCAATATTTTCAAGTAGCCGATTTCGTCCGGCTTTAATTTGCTGATACGATCCAGAACCCGAGAATCAGGGTCAGGTAAATTTAAGGACCGAACATCCATCATGCTTCCCGGTTGAAAAGCATTCAGATATAGATGATAGTAAATCTTGGTCAGAGTGTCGGGAGAGTTATTAAAGTAAAATAAAGTCTGTCTACCAGTGAATAAGTTGGATTTTACATCCAGATGCACTTGCATTCGATAATCCACCTTCTGTTGCCAATAGCCTGATTGTGCAAGGAGAATCGGCAGATAAATCCACAAGGTGAGAAGAACTAATATCAATTTTTTCATATGACTTGTATATCAACGAATCTGATCTCGAAACAAATGAAGCTTTTTAAACCATTGAAACTTCCATCCAGAGATAGTCGTAAAAAGTAAGATTACAATTCCGAACAACCACACCATTTCATTTACGTCTAATCGTTGCAGCCGAAATAATGCCGGAGTCTGCAGAGCTGACTCGTCAAAGGTGACAAAAATAGCTCCGTAAATATTGTTGGCGGCATGGATACCAAGAACAACCTCCAGCCGGTCGTCAAGCAAAGTACAAAGCCCGGCAAAAATACCGAAGCAAGTATAATAAAACAACATTTTCATGATGCCAAAAGCCTGAACTTCAGGATTGGCCAAGTGCATGGCCCCAAACAATAGAGAACTTATCGTGATACCTACCAGTTTTGAGTTAAAAGTGATACCGAATTGTTGACTCAAGTAGCCTCTAAAAAGTACCTCTTCAAAACTCGTCTGCCAGGGAATCAGGATAATCGCCGTGAGGGTAAGTAGAAAAAATGGTCCTGCATCAAATTGAAAAGTATAGTTCTCCGCATGCCTTAGATATACGACACATTCAATGGCGATAAGTAGTACAAACCAGACCATAAAAGACTGGAAAATCTTTAGCTTGTCAATACGTTGTGATGGCGAAATAAGGGTGAGAAATGACCGCCTGTGAATAATCGGATAAAGCCACCACCCCACAAAGAGAGCTATGGGATATGATATAAGCATCAGCAGCAACCTAAGTACCTGGGCCGTATCAATGGAAAATTTGTCTATATAATTCCGCAGTAAGAAGAAAGGAATTTGACCAATAGTCAATCCAATAAAAAGTAAGAGAATAAAAAGAATTGAATAGAGAAAGCTATTTCGGCCCTCAATTGCTTTACGAAAAAACATAGGTTCACTAATTAAGCAAAGATAACCAGGCCCATAGCAATATTGGAAAAAAAAGATCCCATAGCCATAATAGCCATGAGATCCTAGGTGTGGTTTGGTTAATAAACCTATTACCAGGAATCATAGCAAAAACCATGACAAATTTTTTAAATACGTAAAATACTGAGTTTATAAAGACGGCCCTGTTTTGTCCAATTGGAATGTTTACCTTAGTTTTGTAAAAAAATGAAGCATGAAGATTTCCAGAAATAGTCAAATTGTAGTCGGTCTTGCCCTCGTAATATTTGCAATAGGCAGTAGGTTGTTACCTCATTGGCAAAACTTTACGGCGGTTGGTGCATCGGGACTCTTTGCCGCACATTATTTCCGCAAACAAATATGGGCTTTTTTCATTCCCTTATTTGCTATGTGGGTAAGCGACCTGATCTTAAACAATTTGGTCTATGGTGCTTTTAATGAGGGATTTGTTTGGTTTTCAAAATACATGATCTTTGTCTATGCCGGTTTGGTTGGGATGATTACCATCGGACAAGTGATGCTTAAGCGCATTGATGGAAGCCGAGTTTTAGTTGCATCATTGATTGCATCTCTCATCTTCTTCCTGATTACCAATTTTGGTTCTTTTACATTTGATCCGATCTATCCGAAAAATGCTGGAGGTCTGTTTGCGGCTTATGTGGCTGGCCTGCCTTTTTTCCTGAATACCTTATTATCCAATGTGACCTATAGTCTGCTGCTGTTTGGCATTTATCATTGGATGAGTCTACGATATCCTGCAGTCAAAGCTATGTAGTAGCTGGTGTCTTTTCCTCGGGGTATTCTACCCGAATGTGATAAATTCCTTTGAGAACTTTTTTAAATGAAGCTCTTATCAATTCCATTTCTGCAAAAGTGATTTTTGCCTCAGAGAATTGATTGGTGTTATTTTTGGTGGTAAAAATCTTATCTACCATCTGATTAATATCTGACTCTGTAGGATGTTTCAGACTTTTACATGCGGCCTCGATGCTATCTGCAAGCATAAGTATAACTTCTTCTTTCGTGACCGGTTTGGGACCAGGATAGGTGAATGTTGTTGCATCAACTTCACCGGAAGATGCTGCTTCCGATGCCTTATAGAAATATTCTACCCTGGTCGTTCCGTGATGACTTCTAATCAGACCGATCACCGGCTTTGGCAATCTTGCTTTCTTTGCCATGGCAGCACCCGCGGTCACATGATTTATAATTCTTCGGGCACTTTCTTCAGGGGTGAGTTCTTTATGCGGGTTAAATTCCGACTGGTTTTCGATAAAGACTTCAGGGTCTTCCATTTTACCGATATCATGATATAATGCAGAGACCCTTAAGAGAAGTGAATCGGCACCAATTCGTTCTGCTGCCGCTTCAGCAATATTTGCTACCTGGAGCGAATGCTGAAATGTTCCCGGAGCTTTAAAGGATAAATCCTTTAACAAAGGGCGGTTGAGGTCTCCTAACTCGGCCAGAGAGATCGCGGTGGTAAAGCCAAAAACTCGTTCCAATAGAGGGACCAAAGGATAAGCAAGCATGACCAGAACTATGTTGATGAAAAACCAGGAGTAATCACTCCAGGTCACAGAAGTTAGCGTGCCTTCTTTGATCATGGTCAGGCTCAGATAACCAAGTGAATAAGTCAGTGCGATCATTAAAATAGAGCGAAAAAATGGCGTCCAGTAACGCGTCACCTTATTACTGACAATGGCAACAAGCCCGGCTGAAATCTGAAGAAGCACAAATTCAAATCCAAAACTAAACAACAATGCAACGGCCAGAATCATGACCACATAGGCAGAAAAAGCAACTTTGTCATTAAAGAAGGCTTTGAGCACGATAGGTGCAATACAAAATGGAATGATATATATACTGAGGGTTCCGTTTTTTTCAACCAGATAACTGATGAAGACAAAAACGAGAAATCCCAATTGAATAAAAATGTGAGTTCTTACACTATGCTCACCATCGTCGAGCCACTGCCAATAGTAGAAAGTAAATACGCCGAAGAGAATAACCATCAGCAGGAAATATCCACTCCAAACAAACCAAGGTGATTTGTTCTGGGCAACCTGATGTTCGTAAGCATTTCGATAGGACTCCAGCATCAAAGCAGCTTCATGAGTAACAACGGCATCTTTCTCGATAATTAGCTCACCCCGTGATACTTTTCCTCTGGTCACGGCGATTTTACTCTTCTCGGCAGTGAGCAACTTGTTTGTTAACTCGGCATCATAATATATATTGGGATGAATATGTCGGTCTAACAATGGAAACAGAAATGAAACCTGTGGTATTTTTGAGCTGGCAAGATCATTCCTAATCAAATCAGTTACCTGGGTTACATCCAGGGGCTTGACCTCTTTGATTTCATCTCCATCCAGCAGCAGCATTTGCGAAAAATCTTTATCCGAGGTCAAACTATCTCTATCCACGATGCCCATATCATAATACTTATGCAGCAGACCGGTACCATAGTCAAGGTAAATCTGTTGGTTAGATGAGACAGCCTGGATTCCCTGATCGGTCTGCCCGGAAATAGTCTTAAGAAAATCATTGGTGAAGGATAGAACGACAGCATCTATTTTATTGGGATCCTTTCGATAGTAATTAGGAAAGAGGCTATCAATACGACCATACTCCTTTACTAACTCCTCCCGAGGCTTCTGTATACCAAAATCAAATGGTGAAATCAAGTCTTCATAGCGCCAAATTTTTCCTTCTTCAAACTCATATTTAAAGCGAAGCGTATTGGGAAATAATATACTCAGTACCAAGATGGTACCGAATGTAATAGTATAGATAATAATCTCTTTTCGGTGGGTTGCGTTCATTATTCCTTTTCCAATCCTTGCCAGATAACTTCC
>JAGQWV010000999.1:0-1977 GCA_020437045.1 Saprospiraceae bacterium
AGCTTGTGTCATCCCTCATCTCTGGCATATCATTCCTGGTGGCATCTATCAGAGACAAGGAGGCCGGCATTTTAACCCATATGTCTATGAAGACATCCAAACTATTGCTGACCATCGGCATCGGTCGGCTCATGGAGGTGCCCGCATATATCAGTCCGATGCCTTCTCCCCAGATCAACATGGTCGAATATTCATGGCCAACATCCATGAACACGCTGTTCTCACCGACGTCTTGACTCCTGACGGCTCTGGTTATGTAGGATCTCATGGAGAAGATTTTTTATTGGCAAATAATGCCCAGTGGATTGGCTTTAGCCTCGAAATCGGCCCTGATGGAGGCCTTTATGTGCTGGATTGGCATGATGCAGATATCTGCGGCAAGGAAGTGGTTAATAAGGAGACGGGAAGAGTGTTCCGCATTATGCCCAGGCAAAATCATGCGAAACAATGGATTGATCGCAATATCGATCTGAGCCAACTTTCGGATCTGGATTTGGCAAAACTGCAAAGCAGCGAAAGCAATTGGCATACCAGAAGAGCCAGACTTATTATGCAGGAGCGAAGCCAGCAGAAATCACTGGAGCCTGAGGCTACTAAATATTTGTCTGATCTGCTCTATCAGAATCAACCAGATGCTCACCGACTCAATGCCTTATGGTCGCTCTATTGTATAAACATGCTAACCGAAAATGATTGGCATAAATTACTCTCTGATAAGAATGAATTTATCCGGGCCTGGACAATCCAATTATTAAGTGAAGATGAAGCACCAGCAAATGAATTACTCTCCAAGATAGAGACCATGGCTAAAAACGAACCTTCACCAGTCGTGAGGCTTTACCTGGCCAGTATGCTCCAACGCCTCCCTCTGCAAAGCCGGTGGAATTGCTTTGAAAGTCTTGCCAAATTTGCTGTCGACACTGCTGATCACAATATACCATTAATGCTGTGGTATGCATTTGAGCCAATGGTTAACGCGGATCCACAACAAGCATTGTCTGCCATCGCCCAGTCCCCTTTTATACAACTACGAAAATTCACAGCACGCAGATTAATCGATGGTGGTCATATAGAAGATCTAATTAATCATTTGTCTTTGAAGGATAACCAAATCACTGATCTCTTGGAAGGGATGCTCACTGCATTGGAAGATCGTACCGATATCAAAGAGCCCCCCAGCTGGAAGCAAAAAGTGGAAAGCCTGCAAACTTCGAATAAGGGAATCAATACTTTACTCCGAAATATAGATCAGCAATTTGGAACACAGGAAACCATTCGTACGCTGCTTTCGACGCTGGAAAATAATAATGCCACTGTACCGGACCTTCAAAATGCAATTAATCAACTGGCAGCGAGACGTGAAAAGGATTTGATCAAGTTCCTCCCTCATCTCCTGGAAAATTCCAACCTTCAAAGGGAGGTCATTCAGGCAATAGCGCAATATGATGATCGCCAACTGGGAGAATTGTTGCTTTCCAAATATGCGGGTTTTCCGCACCAGGTAAAAAGTGAAGTGATCCAAACCCTTTCTTCCCGTTCTCTATATGGCGGACAGCTGGCCATGGCGATTGCTGACGGGCGTATACCCAAAAAAGAGATTCCTGCCTATATCGCACGACAGCTTAGACGAGTAGTAGGAAGTGGATTTGTAGAAATTTGGGGACCTATTGATGAACCCGATCCCGATATTCAACAGTCCTATATAAAATACAAGAATTTACTTCAGCGCGCTGCCGCAGATAAAATAGACTACGCTCAGGGGGCTTTGGTTTTTCAGACTAGTTGTGGACCATGTCATACCATGTATGGTAAAGGTGGTCACATTGGGCCGGAACTGACCGGCTCGAATCGTACCAATATCGACTATTTACTAGCGAATATTCTGGAACCGAATGCCGAGATTCAGGACGATTACCGGATGTTTGTCGTGACAACACACGATGGAAGAATATTTACCGGTAATAAAATTAGTGAAAA
>JAGQWV010000999.1:2048-2501 GCA_020437045.1 Saprospiraceae bacterium
CCGAGATTGCTCCCGTTTCTTTGATGCCTACCGGTATATTAAATACCCTGAGCGAAGGTGAAATAGTTAATTTATTGAGTTACCTGATGCAAGCGGAGAGTTGAAAAGTGAAGTAAATATCATTGATAACTCATATTTAACTTATCCAAGAGTTCTTCAGAAACTTCACCACTGTAGGCTCCGTAACTATCAACTAATAAACCTTTGACCCCGGTAAGTGTCTCTATCACATATAATATAGAGCTGTCGTCCGGATTACTCATCCCTTCAAAACGATAAACTTTCTTTACATTAAAATCATCCGGGCCAAAGCTGGTGGTGATTTCCGCACAGGCTATTTCATGATCCATGATATTAAAATCATACGTATATCCTTCCTTTCTCAAGGCGTTTATGGTTTCCACCAACGTTTCAAAATCTTCCATTTCCTCTTTTTTATTTAGACCCCTTCTT
>JAGQWV010001152.1 GCA_020437045.1 Saprospiraceae bacterium
CCCGCCGCCGCGCTTCTTCCTGCTGAATTTGGCGGATGACCTCGCGGCGCTTGCGGTCGCGTTCGGCTCGGGCGGCTTCGGTCAAGGCCGAATCATCATCGGCAAAGAAGGGACGGGTTTCGCCTTTCCAGTTGCAGACAATGCCGCCCGCACCATCAGCAAACAACTTAATACGGCCATTGCCCAAGCCTCGGCGGTCGCCGTCTACGTCGGTTTCGTGCCAGCAACCATCGGCGGGCACATCCTTATAGATGATGCCCACCTTGGCGCACGCGACCCGTAGGGCATCATGTGCGCTCGACATCACTGCCTCCTCTCTCCAGCCAAGAAATCTGGAGAAGGCCACTCAGGCACGCCAAGCGAGTAGAGCGCCACGTTGCGCCGGATTCGCCCCCGAAATTCCACTTCGGGAACGATTTGCGTGATGACGTGGTAACCCTTGGCGCGAAGATCATGCACTCGTGCCGCTGCCTCTGGAATAGCGTGGTCGGCGGTCAATACGAATGACGGCAAAGGTTGATATTGGCGAATTAGCGTCAACACTTGGGCGCATTGTCCGGTCACGATTGGGGCTTTTCTCATCGCCGCCCCCTCTGCCAACTGCGCTTGGCTTTGCGATGAAGGCGCGATGGTTTCACAAAGCCACCGCCAGCGGTATCATTCCGGTCGAATTTGCCTTTGGGGTCGCGCCGGTCGCGGCCCTTATTTTTTATGATCATGGTCGCCGCCCCTTATGCCGTCTTGCGGCTTTTTTGGATTTGGGTGGTCAGCCACGCATCAATTTCCGATTCCAGCCAACCGACAGCTTTTGCGCCGATGGAAATCGGCACGGGGAAGGTTCCTGCTTTGGTTCGCTCGTAGATGGTGGAACGGGAAAGCCCAGTGCGGGCTTCCACTTGCTTACGTCGAAGGATTGTCTGGCGCGCCAGCGCCTCTTTCAGTTGAGCGGCCATGCTCGTTACTCCGTAGCATTCACCGGAACATACCGACATCGCTCGCTATTTTGATAACTTTTTCCCCGTTATCAATTAAAAAAAAAAAAAAAATGGGTAATCGTATCACCAAAGAAAACAATAAGAATAAAAAGAATAATGACCGATTATTGAAATTCATCTTGGCCAAAAATATCAATTCCCGGGTACAAGATCACATAAAAATATCTAATATGGATTTGCCTGTATTCCGGCAAGTTAATAGGAAGACAAATCCATATCCCCATTTTTCAATCGAAAACGGCCTTTCGATGTTTCAAGGATCAGGCTAAGTCCAGACGACCCTTTTTCTACTTTCAGGCATGTCTCCTTTGGCAGAAAGTTCAGATAGGACATCTGCTTGGGATCAGGCTCTGAAACAACGATTTGAATTATAGAGCTTTGTTCCTCTAATGAATCACAGGGATGAATACCTGCAGACCATTCAATTAAGAATGGCTCGAAGTGAGTTCGGATGCAGTCAGGGTCGGTTAGTTTCCAGGATAAAACACTTCCATCGGCCCGGGTCCTGTTGCCATCCATAAGATCTCCTAGTACCCAGCCTTTACCACGACAAGTTAAAATCTGTTCAGTAATGCGATTCGTTCGCCAGCACCAGCGGATCAGTCCTTCCGTCCCTGAGAAACCAGAAATCATCCACCGTTTGTGAACTTGTTGCGCCGGGTCCGGAGCGATCAATTCTAGATAGGTCTGGTCAGCCAGCCTAATCAGTGCATTATGGGTGCCCTTGCCGGTATGAATGCCACCATATTCAGGAGCTATATCCATCACTGTGTAAAATCGGTCCATCTCACGGAATAGATCCGATGTTATCCAAACAAAATGATCTACATACATTGTTTATAGAAAAAGTGGTTAAGTTAGTGTTAATTGAAACAGGAGAAGGCCAGGTGGACTGATATACTACGTTTTTACTATCATAGCGTTGTTGTAAGGGAGTTGGCACTTAAATCTCCTTGTTTCAAGGATCATATTTAGCATGAAAGATCCGTTTTATACCGATCATTGCAGAGGGATATATGAGTATTGGGAAGACTTCAAAATTATTGTTAAGAATAGTGCTGTCACTATTCCTGCTATTCCTTTTGTGCTATACGCTGGTGCAGCTTCCTCCCGTACAAACTTTCTTAGTGCATAAGATAACCAACAGTCTTTCAAAGTCACTTGGAGCTCCCGTTAAAATAGAATCAGTTCGGTTAAAATTCTTCAAGACCGCCACTCTTGACGGAGTATTGATAGGCGATCAAAGTAACGACACTTTGTTTTATGCCAAAGAAATCGATGCCAACCTCAGCTTGTTCAGTTTTCTTGATAAAGAAATATACTTTGATGAAATCACTTTATCTTCAGGTCAAATCCATTTGACACGAGCTAAGGATGAGCAAGATTTCAACTATCAGTATATCGTGGATTATTTTTCTTCCGGAGATAGTTCGTCTGCTTCTCCCTGGAATATTGACCTTCGCAAGATCCGGATTTATGATACGCACGTGGCTATCACTGATCAGCACAGTGACCAGGACATCCATTTGGACATAGGCATTTTCAGCACTTACCTCAACAAGTTGGATCTCAATGAAAAAGTACTGGATATCGAGCAAATTGGATTGGGAGACTCATATCTTGTCGCATACACCGAGGCAAACCAGGACACAAGCACTCAAAGTACAGCCATCTCCTTTCCAAATAGCGGATGGAGCATCCGAATCAAACAAATCAGACTGGATGAAAATGACCTGGTCTATCAGACACGTGGTGTAACCACCAGGCCTTATTTAAACACTAGTGACCTGGATGTAAAGGGCCTCTCCTTATTTGTCGATGATTTTATTTGGGCTAAAGATATTTTATCGGCTCAACTCACCCAGACCAGTTTTGCCGATCACAGCGGATTTTCTTTGGATCAAATGACTGGAAGTCTGGAAATAACACCTGAGCATATTTACATTAATGACTTTAATCTTACTACACCTAAAAGTCATCTGCAAAATACGACCGATCTAACGTTTAAACAATTTGACGACTTACGATTCTTTGCAGATAGTGTAAAAATCAAGACCAGTTTTCAGCAAAGTGAAGTCGATCTTGCAGATTTAAAATTACTGATACCCGATTTTCAGGAAACTCCCTACTTAAATACAGGGA
>JAGQWV010001000.1 GCA_020437045.1 Saprospiraceae bacterium
TTAGAAAAGCCAAAAAAGCTGTCAATATTGGTTTCATGACAAGTTGGGATTTTTATAAAAATACTTCTATTTTTTTATTTTCAGGTGATTAAGTTCATGACGAATTGGAGTGAAGAAGGGGAAATGGTGAAGGGGTGAAACAGGTTAATGAGAGAAATGATGAGGGAAATGGTGAAAGGGAGTAAAGTAGTGGAGTTGGTTAATGGGTGATTGTTTAGGTCGGTAAAATAATTATCATTAAAAATCTGACTGATAATTGATATTCACCGTACTGGGTCGGTCGATAATTTTATTTTTACAGGGATAATAACTTTACCCACATGGGCTCTAAAAAAACATTGCAGACAATCATTCTGGCATCAGTCAGGGATTAGTATAAGAAGATGACCAAGATTTGTATTTATACTTTTTTTCGGCCAAAGCAAATTTGAACATGGGAGGTGACAGATTTACCTTATGGTCTAAAAATGGGAAATCCCTAATAGCAATGTTGTTCAATAGATTGCTGCTACTCGTTTCTATATTACTGATTGCACACTCATGTCTTTTTTCGCAGACTGACGGTGTGAACCGGGAAAAATACCAGATTCAGATAAAGAAAACTAATAGTGAGATAAAACTGGATGGCGTTTTTGATGAAGAGGCGTGGATGTCGGCAGCGGTGGCAAAAAATTTCCATCGCGTTACACCCACTGACACTGGCTATGCCATTGCACAGACCGAAGTAATGATTGCCTATGATGAAAATAACTTTTATGTGGCGGCTATATGCTATGATCCAACCCCTGGTAAAAGACCGATACAGTCATTAAGAAGAGACTGGACCTTCGGAAGTAACGACAACTTTATGTTTTTTATTGACACCTACAACGACCTCACCAATGGATTTGCATTTGGTGTTTCGGAGGCTGGTGTACAAAGAGATGGTATCGAATCGGATGGAGATAATGTAGCATATACCTGGGACACAAAATGGAATTCTGCGGTAAAAAGTTACGATGATCGTTGGACGGCTGAGATGAGTATTCCCTTTCGAAGTATCCGCTATTTTGATGGATCTGAAATATGGGGAATCAATTTTGGAAGATTAGATTTAAAGACAAACGAAAAATCTGCCTGGGCACCCATTCCCCGGCAATTTAAACATAACAACCTCGCTTTTGGAGGAACGCTTACCTGGGAAGAACCGCTCCAGAAAATGGGTCTGGGATTTTCCCTGATCCCCTATATTGCCGGAACAACGCATACCAACAACCAAACCAATGAAAAAACAAAGTGGAATGGCAATGCAGGATTTGACGCAAAAATGATCCTGTCTACATCTCTAAATCTCGACCTTACCGTAAATCCTGATTATTCCCAGGTCGAAGTTGACCAGCAAGTGACAAACCTCGACCGCTTTGAACTATTCTTTCCTGAAAGAAGACAATTTTTTCTGGAGAACACCGATCTATTCGCCAATCTGGGAAATAGTGGAATTCAACCCTTCTTTTCCAGAAGAATAGGCCTGAATGCTCCGGTTATTGGTGGTGGGCGGTTGAGTGGAAAGCTGGGTGACCGTTGGAGAATCGGAGTGATGGATATGCAGACTTCTTCACAAGATTTGATACCATCGGCAAACTTTGCCGCCGCCGTATTGCAGAGACAAATATTTAACCGGTCAAATATCGTTGGATTCCTAATTAATAAATCCGTTACCGATGCTCAAATTGACCCATCGTATCCCGGATCAAAGTCTAATACCGTTGCCGGACTGGAATACAATCTGGCCAGCAAGGATGACCGGTGGACCGGGAAGATTTTTTATCATCAGGCTTTTTATCCCGGTGCTTCCCGGGCATCCGCAGCCAGTTACGGAAGTCTCGTTTATGCCACACCATACTTAAAGGCCACTTTTGATCAATCATGGGTCGGAGCAGATTATGTAGCAGAGGTGGGCTATATCCGGCGACGGGGATATTTAGAATCTTCACCATCCTTACAATATACTTTTTATCCCTCCACCGGCAAGATTCTAACCCACGGTCCCCTTGCCAAATTCTCGATTATTTTTAATCCCGAATTGAGAATGACGGACCGCAAGTCTCAGTTTGAATATTTGATTGGATGGAGAAATAGAAACGTGGCAAGTCTCCGAGTGAATGAACAATATGTAAAACTAAACCGACCTTTTGATCCCACGAATACAGGAGGGAATAAGTTAGATGCAGGTAGTGATTATTCCTGGAGAAATGCTGAAATAAATTTCACTTCCGATACCCGACGACTTTTCTACTACGCATTTACGGCTGGTTATGGAGGTTATTTTAACGGTAATCGATTGACGTATGGAACGGAATTAAGCTATCGGGTTCAACCCTATGGAAGTCTATCCATCATAGCCGACTATAACGACATATCTCTTCCAAAACCATATCGAAGTGCCAGGCTTTTCTTACTTGGTCCGAAGCTGGACCTTACACTAACGCATAAATTTTTCATTACGACTTTTGCCCAATACAATAATCAGATTGAAAATTTGAATCTAAATATCAGATTACAGTGGCGTTTTGCACCGGTTTCCGATCTTTTTATCATCTACACTGGAAATTCATACTCCACGGATTTCAGCAATAAAGACAGAGGTGTTGCCATTAAAATGTCGTATTGGTTTAAGTAATGTGTTAAGGAATTTTCTAAAAATTTAAAAGAAATTGGCCTGTTTCAAATTTTTGATGTGCCAATAACTTTTCCTGCTATATTTTCCCCAACTTTCATTTCCTGAGACTAATTTGATAGGGTTTTAGAAGGACCATCACCTTTATCTTCCTGTTCTAATTCGTAATAAACTCACTTATGGGGAGATCATAAAACAATTCTTTAAAATGCAGAACCCATTAACTGGCGGTGCTTCCAATGGCGCAAATATCTATACAGCCAGAAAGTGGAGGTAGAGATAAATAATCCGATGGCGCATCGACGGATGGGTCTGAAGATGCTCCTGTGCAGGATGCTCGGAGGCGACCTCATGAGTAGCTGCGTTTTGGTCGCTCGCCAGCGAGCGGACATACTGGCTTAATTCGGCACGGTCAAGCCAACCATCACGATAAATGGTATCGAAGCGACTCCAAGGCATTACCTTAAGCGACATGCGTAGTTTATGGTTTTTTCGCACCTCTTCAAGAAATTTTTTATTCTTTTTTCTGTCTCCTCCTGGTGCAGCGTGTGGCTTGAGGCGTAATGCACGTTTAGCTTCAGCAAGATCAACGGGCTTCTCCGGAATCCGATCCAGAAGGGTCTGGGTAATCATTTCGATTCTCGCCTTGGGATCCATTTCGAGTTGTCGTTCCATCTCCTGCTCAACAAGTTCATAGACTTCTGCACGATCACCGATTTTAAGCAGTGCATTGGTCATTGCTTCGGCTCCAACCACTTCTGCTGCTACCACATCACAGGCATACTCAAGATCATGACGGCCGATGGAAGCCATAATGTTGAAGACCCACTGAAATGGCAAGGGAGCCCACCAGACCACCATCAGGGTCGCAACAGGGTTGGTCAGATCCGGCTCCCAAGTAAGCACCGTAATCGATGCGGCAACAGCCATCACTACACTTAGCCAAACATTGCGGCCAAGGGGTCCGATGTATCGATAGAAATGGGCAAGCTCATGTACGAGAATCGCCTCTTGTTCCTTTGCGGACAACGCTTTGGAGAGGTAGGAGTTGAGAAACACTGCATTATAACGTGGGATAAAATTGAAGAACATGGAGTTAATGCTCCAGGCATTAGCTTGCTTATCCACAGCGATATAGACATTTGGTTTTTCTATCCCGCCAAACCGTTCTCTAACATTATCTATCAGACTGGAAACACGTTTAGGAGTCAGACTACCCCGTATTCGGCGAGATGCATTTTCCAATCGATAAACCTTGCCTCCCCATAAGCTGAACATCTGCCAGATATGCCGTCCTGTTGCTACCAGCACGATGATCACCAAAAGGAACGGATGTTGCACCGTGAACTCAACACCAAATTGCCAAAAGAGGAAGAGGGATATACCAAGCAGTAGGAAAAAGCCAATCCATTGGAATCGGAACACCCGTAGCAAATGTTGATCCCTTTGTTGAGGTGTCCGATTAAGAGCAAAACGTTCCTTCCGCGAGAAAGAAGACAATAATTCGTTAACACTATTTTTATCAATGGTCTGATTCATAGCAAGGCTGATCAATGAGCTGGCATGAACGAATATTCAACAAATTCCTACCCAATAATGATTTTTTTTTGCAAAAAACCAAATACACCAAGAGTAGCTCTGGAATCAATCCCAGAAGTCTCAGAGTTGAAGAATTACACATAAGAAATATGGATAAAAATAGTATTTATTAAAGATCCATTATCAATAAATTTAAGCAATACCTACTTAATACATCATCATAAAATGGTCTCGAGTGGAAGCCCAAAGTAGATAGGGCGATGATGATTTTTTCCATATTTCTGCTGATGCACACGAAAAAAAAACACCTGCTTTTTGATGTCTGAGGATAAACTCATAATATAAAACGACCGATTTAAAAAAATCAGGGAGCATCA
>JAGQWV010001001.1 GCA_020437045.1 Saprospiraceae bacterium
AATGAATCCATGGTATCCCTGATATCGAGGGTACACTTTCCACCTTTGGCCAGGTATATGGCATATAATTCCCCTTCCTGTGCAAAGCAATAGCTTTGTTGCTTACTACTGATTAAATCATCCCTGCTCTCCATTTTGGTAAAAGGAAGATTCTGCTGAAAGAAATTCAGTGCATAATGGGTGTAGTCCCACAGTCGGTCACGAGATCGCCAGTCTTCACAGCCAAGGTCATTGTCATGATTCAGGTAGCCAAAATACCATTCAACACCACCACCTCCAGCCATTAGATTAGCCCACAGTACCTGATTGCGGAGAGTATCCTGATTGTTGTCTTCGCGATCGTCCGGGTCTGATCCACGGTTGGCCGGTCCTAGCTCATCCAGATTTACGACCCAGGGATGATCGCTTTTTGTGGATTTATTGATCCAATCTAGCGTCGCCTGATGGATGTCTCTCGGATTGCCGATTTGTAAGGAGATACCATCCAGGGCTTCGAAACCCAATAGTGGATCAAACAATTCGTCAATTAATTTCAAATTGGAATGGGTATGGATGGTCACGAAGTTTTGATAGGGATCATGGTCTTTAAAATACTGGACCATAGCTTTTCGCTGCTCGTTACTCTGACCATTGGGAGAAAATCCGGCGGGACCGTTTTCTTCACCCATGTTCCAGGTGACTGCCAGATGGTGGGCAAAACGGGCGATTAATTCGCGGTAATATAATTTCCTTTCGAAAGTTGTGTTGCCATCGTCTAATAATTTTTCATTTTCAGTTTCCTGGGTTACGAAATGCATCATCAGTCCGAGATGGTCCATATGGTCAAATATTATTTCCCATTGTTCTAATTTACTACAGTCAAACCTTAGTCGCTCATCATAACTGATGTAGGGCCAAACATCTTTTCCATCTCCACCGATATTCATCGTTAAAAAATATACTGCATTCATGCCTTTGCCAGCAAGATAATTAAGGGCTCCTATGATACCTTTGCCCTTATTACCCATCCAGGTGGGATCTCCTGCTTTCCAGTCGCTTATATGACTTTCATATTTATGTAGTTCCAGCGCTGCCGTAGCCTCACCATCACGTTCTTTTGGGACTTCGCCCTTGAATGTACCGTCAAACTCATGATAGGCAAGAAAATTTTCTGGACTATCTGCACCACCTTTTAGAAAATACTGATTAGTTCCGGCGTATTTTAAATAACGTGATCCAGTGGTCACGACCCTGCCTTTGTGCCCTTCTGCCTGCATAACCTGAATCATGCCTTCCGCGCCATTAAATGCTATGGGTTCACCAGCGTCCGGATCATCGGAGACGGCTATGTTTTTACCTTTACGGAACGATACAGTATAGGTCCAGGTACCGGCTATACTGGGCCGGAAAAACACCTTCCATGTCTTTCCCGACTGGGCTCCGGTTTCCGCTGCTTTCCCGTCAGCGGCATAAAAACCGGGTTGATTGACAATCTGATCTCCAAGCCTGAATTCAACTTGAAGTCGATAATTAAGAAATGGGTTGTCTTCACCTTCTTCACTGAGTTCAGGACCGTCAAAGGTTAGTATAGTTTTATCCCACTGCATTGTTTGTATCGTGGAAGTTTCTTTTTTGCCAATACAGCCAGATGTCAGCAACGCCAGAAGCAGGATCGGAAAAGAAAGGGGACGCCGTGTATATTTTTTCATTAAAGAACATTATGTCTTTAATAATAACAAATTGGGCGGAGAAGGCTGCGTCCTCTAAGCAAAAAATAAAGATTGATTCTAAATCAGTTGGGGAAACTAACTTTTTAGTAGATCAATGCATGGGTTATGTTGAATAATTTTAATAAGACTTTTGATGAGGTCCGCGGCGCAAATCGCAGATGTAGCCGTAGCTACAGCGAGTCTTTGCAACGAAGGAGA
>JAGQWV010001002.1 GCA_020437045.1 Saprospiraceae bacterium
CTGTGGGTATTAACACCATCAACACTGCCGGGTATGCACTTGCCGTGAATGGAAATATTCGCAGCAAGGAAGTTATTGTAGAAACCAATTGGGCGGATTATGTTTTTACCAATGATTATTTATTGATGCCCTTGGAAGAAGTGGAGAAGTACATCCATCAACATAAACATTTACCTAATATCCCATCTGAAAAAGAAATTAAAGAGCATGGACTGGCACTCGGCTCAATTCAAACGATGATGATGGAAAAAATTGAAGAACTGACCTTACATGTCATTCAATTGCAAAAGGAAATTAACGAATTAAAAAAGCAATAAAGTCCCAATCCATGAAATGTATATTTATCATTTTGATTATCATGGTCGCCATGCAACATGCGTACCCTCAGGAATGGCCTGTAAAAAAATCTGTACGGGAAAACTTCGAAAATAATCAAACGGTCAGGTCTTACTCTCCTTTCAAATTAAATGAAAGCAAACAAGAAAATAATCAGTATGAGATCCTTGATATTTCATCCGACTTTATCGATACATTGCTACAGGAAAAACCCCTCAATGTTGAGCTCACTTTTCCCTCTGGATCCAATTCACTTCTTACTGCACAATTAATTCGCACTAATCTGGAAAACATGCGTTTTACCAAAAACAGACAAGAAGTAGTCAACGATGTGCAGGAACCTTTAATTTATACCGGTGTACTGGTGAATGAAAAAAGGGAAAATTCTGTGATGCTCACCTTGAATGATAATTATTTTTCCATGAATGTGTTACTACCCGAGCGGCATTTTCAAATTGGTAAAAGTCTTGACAAAAAAAATCTCAAGAATTATATTCTCACTGAATCAAATGATCTGTCGCAAGAATTGCCGGACATGGACTGCGGAACTTTAAAGCAACCCTCTCCTGAAGCATATACAGCGATGGAGCAGGCAAGGGACCCAGCCCGATCTCTGTCTGTAATTGGCGACCGATGTATCTATGTGTTCGTCGATTGTTTTGATAGCCTATATCAATGGCGAAGTAAAGATTATCAGCAGACTATAAATTACGTTTATGATTTATTCAACGCTGTGGCTACCGGATATCGCAATGAGCAAATTAATGTCAAAATTTCCGGAATCAATGTGTGGACAACCATGGATCCCTACCGACAAGACAACCGTGACAATGCTTTAGCTGACTTATCTGCATACTATAAAGATGATTTTTGGGGCAATATTTGTGTTGGACTAGATTTTAGTGTGCTGGCAAATCCGGGGCGATCGGGAGTCGCCGGGGATATTGGTCGTATAAAGGGTGAAGAGCCATTTTCATGCCCTGCATACACCGTCAATGATCATCCCTTCTGTTATAATGACCTCGATTATTTTGGTAATTATCAAAATTTTCCCGCCACTTCGATCGCTACACCGCAACAAATCTATCTGGTAATGCATGAAATGGGTCACTTATTTGGTTCCTCCCATACACATTGGTGTGGATGGATCATCAGTAATAATCCTTTAGTTACTGGTGCTCTTGATAACTGTTCGGGTGTGGAAGCAACCTGTAGTAGCACCTGTAGTAATGCAGATTGTTCTACTTGTCCTCCTTGTGCTGCCGGACCTGCTCCATCCAATGGAGGCACCATCATGAGTTATTGTATTGGAGCCGGCCAATATGTGAATTTCAATAATGGATTTGGTAGCATTCCGGGAAATGCCATTCGGACTTTTCTCGATAACCACCCTTGTGTTGTCAACTGCCCTCCTTGTCCGACTAATCAGACCGTTGGAAATTTATTCACTGGCGTGCATCGATTTGAATCTTCCAATTCTATTATTGCTAATGGTACCTTATCCTCTGGTAGTTATGTAACTCTGGATGCCGGACAAAAAATCACCCTCTCACCCGGCTTCCGGGCAAATGGTGGCTCGCGCGTCCGAATCTTTATTGACGGTTGTCAAAGTATTCGGTAATATAAAGTAACGGGAAAAAAAATGATGTAATAAATAAATACCCAGCAGGGATATAATATATTATTGCTGACAATTGGTAAGCATCTGATCCAGAGCCATTCCGATAAACATTGGATACGACCAACTTTTGTATTTCCCCCAAATTTCTCCCTCAATTTTTGGATATACAGACTCTGTGATCATGGGAATTAGTGGTTTGGCCGCTTCACCAATATTTCGAAGGGAGATGGCCACCTGCAGAAGCATTGGCTCAGACTCTGTATTAAGACACTTTTTATAAACATCTAAAAACTGAACCTCAGAAAATCGTTTAATTAAGATCTCTGCTGCTAATACCCGGTTAGCAATCGAAGGATCATCAGTTGCCGTAATTAATTCAGGCTTCACCTTAGTGAGGTCTCCTTCATACGCATCCAATGCCACTAGAGCCCAATAACGAACAGCTGCATCACTATCTTCCAGAGCAGTAATCACCTGCTGTGGAGAATCCAGTTTTCCGGTGAGTTCCGCAGTAGCCAAAGATGCTTCCCTATTAAATAACTTTGAATTATGCGCCATTTCGAAGGCCGAACTGTTCCCGGATCGTTCCATCATATCACCTTCATTCATTAACCCGGTATCGTAGGTATCCCGCATGTGATTGTGTAAGCTTTGTCGCAGTTCGGAGGCTATTTCTTTGCTTGCTGGTTTATCGATCAAATTATTTAACTCGAATGGATCGCTCTTTAGATCATATAATTCTTCCACCGGTTTTCGAGAAAACATTTTCAATGATTCTTTTGACAATTTATCCTGGTCTTTTAATCGATGCAGTTCTTCAAATGATCTTTTATCATGGTTAAAAATAATTGCGTCACGTATATAAGGATTTTGAGGCATAAAATGGCGGATAAATATGTACCGCCCGTCATAAATAGAGCGACTCATATCATATACATCATCAGCTCGGTCTCGATATCCGAAAATATAATCATTTGCTGTAGTTACTCCAACAAATGATCTACCTTCCATCTGATCCGGTACCTCAACCCCCGTCAGATGTAATACTGTCGGTGCAAAGTCAACAAAACCCACTAAATTATCAACTACCGAACCATTCAAATTAGGGGTCAGACTTTGATATTTTTCTGGAACGTATAAAATAAATGGAACCCTTAAACCAGAATCGTACAGCCATCTTT
>JAGQWV010001003.1 GCA_020437045.1 Saprospiraceae bacterium
ACTAAAAGTGCAGATGAATTAGGTGAATATATTGGCTATGCGCTACAAGTGCTGAAGGATGCTGGTCTCCATTGCGACGGCGTCACGACTCCGGGAGGTTTCGGATCACGAAATATTCCTAATTTGGCCAGAGGAACCCAGATGGCCGTCCGGGATGTATTTGGTGGTCGGGTGGCTCATTTTTTCCGTGATGTGGTCACTGATATTAATCAGAGTGTCCAACCTCAGGTCTTTCATGCCGAAGGTTTGGAAAGTGAGGAGGCAAGCTGCTCGGTGCATATCATTGGTTGTACCGGCGATTGGTTTGGTGGATGGGATGGTCTGAATCCGGGTGATCCTGATCGATTTATCACTCCGGATCTCAACGAAGGTCGCATGGTGGAAGTCATAGAGTCTGGTGAACCGGCGATCATGGTTTGTCACTGGCCGGGCATTTATTATAATGGAGATAAAGTCGGGTTTAACATCTTTAAAACCGTAGTAAGCCGTTTACATGAAAAATACGATCATTTAATCTGGTTAAAACTATCCGAAATTTCCAGCTATTGGGCGGCAAAAGAATTTACCCGTATTACAAACTCCGGTAACCAACTGGAGATTTGGGCACCATTCGAATGCACCGATTTTACGATTCAAATACCGGGGCCATGGAAAAATCCGGTGTTTAAGCACGGCGAAAAAACCGTTTTACTTTCCAGGGTGAATTCCTCCGGCCAATTGGCGATGAATACCTGGTGTCCGGAGCAAGAGGAAACCATCTTGACTTTTGATCTACCCAGAGGAAAGAGCACAATCACTTTTGATTGATTGCCGATTTATGGAAGTTTATGGGTGTGCAGGTGCTTCTGGTTGCAGTTTAACGAGAGATGCATTTGCCACTTGCAGCAATTGCTTCGTTATTTGTTGATTTTCTTTCACTAGTAATTTGACCTGATCCTGAAGGGTCTCAATGATCACCTGTTGTTCTTGTATAGCTTTAATGGCCAGCACGGCAAAATTATCATAAGACAAGGCTTTATACACTTCCTCATTATAGACCAATTCCGGAAATATTGATTCCACATCCTGCGCAATGAAACCGATCGTTGGTTTGTCACTACCTCGATAGCGATAGCTTGCGGGTCTTAATTGCAGCACTTTCGAAAGACAATCTTTCAGTGGTTGGAAATCTTCTTTTAGTCTACGGTCAGATCCGTTCACATAATTACCGGTTGCATTGGATATATAGGATCTCCAAATACCATTGTAAATAAATGAAAGGTTATCCAGTGAATTTTGGACAATATTCCATTTACTTAGTTTTATTCCATAATTGCTGATTGCTGCCTGATCGAGGTCATTGAGCACTGGTAATGCGTCCTGGATTATATGAAGTTCTGCCGTAGGCACGATGGTATTTAAACCAACTCTTGGATTATCATCATCAATCAACAACAAGGTATTTCCGAGAATACCATTTTGCTTAATTTGTAACTGACCATCGTTGTTGGTCTTCATGGCCATAACCTGCTGTCCGTCATCGCTAGTCATCATAAGATGGTTTCCACTTAAAATATTGATTCCATTGTTCCCGATTAGGGCCCGATCAAATCCATCAATATGAAAAGTAAATGATTCGAGGGTGTTTGACCAAAAATAGAAATCGTGAGTACTATTGTTAAATAGGTAGGGGATCTGAGTGAAATTATTGAAGAAATGATTTGTGCTGCCGGATACACCTAGTGAAAATCCTAGGGACTGATCGTTGTCCAGTCTCAATTCGGAAAACGCAGGAGCGCTATTGTTTTTGAGATTTAAAATCGGACCACTAAATTCATTGATAGTGATTGATTGTTTTTGCCGGAAATCGATCTGGGGCCATACCGGGTGAACAGAGGTGATGATTATTATCAGGATAAAGATTGGTGCCTTCAACTTCATTTTGTTCTGGTTAAAAGTCATTATAAGATGAAAAGGTGTTTAGGTGAATACATTAAATGAAATATTGTTTATTTTTCCATGCTTCGAAGATATGACTACGCACCAATGGATATTTGCTCAATTCCGACATTATCTTGTTGATTTTGGCCATCTTTTGGTTATAGATTGACTATCAGTGTTTTATAGGAATATTTGTAGTGGTGAAAACAGTGTAGAGCTCATCGTCCTGTTTGACGCAGTAACCTCCGGCTATTTGTTTCCTGTTATATTTGTAAAAGACATTTTTGTGAAATCAATAATAGTTTTGTGATTTTTCGGAGTCGAAATAAAGGTTTTATCACTAGTTTCCTGATATCAATGAGTATCGTACTCTCTGGCCAGAGTTCTGTAGATAGTTTACTCAGCGAATTAGATGATCAACAATCTCAGGCTTCACGGATGAGTGTATTTTTGCAATTGTCAGAAGTAACCTATGCCCAAACATTGGAACTCAGCCTTGCGTATGCTGATTCGGCTGCGCAAATAGCCAGAGAATTAGGAGATGAAACCGGTATTGCCAAAAGTCAATTTCAAAGGGGGTATGCTTTAATAGAGCTTGGAGACCATTCCGCTGCGATCCTTGCCGGGAAGCAGGCAAGCCGTATCTACAGGCTGCAGAAAGATTCGGTCGCTCTTGCCCGTGTGAATAATTTATTAGGGATAATTTATTTGAGAATTGACAGTACGGAAAAAGCACTCTCTCTTCTTTTTGAGTCATCCGGACTTGCAGAAAAAATCGGTAATTATGCGTTGGCAGCTTCTTCCTACAACAACATTGGAGAGATTTATAATTACGCTTCTGATCTTGAGACTGCGCGCATTTATTATAAGAAAGCGCTAGACAATATTTTAAAGACGGACGAGAATTATAAGAAGACCATCGTACTGATGAATTATGCAAATATGCAAGATTCGTGGCATGAGAAAGTAGCGCTGCTAGAGAAAGTAGTAACCCTGGCCAAGGAGGGACCTTACCCCAAAAGCTTGACATATGCCCTCGCAAGCTTAGGTGACTGTTATGGTGTTGATTCCAGCCAATATCACATAGCCATTTCCTTTTATCAGGAAGCGCTTAAGAATGCTCAATTATCTGGTGACCACCGAATGGAAGTACATAATTTGCTTTATGCGGCTTCTTGCTGGTTGGCTTTAGAGCAGATTGATTCGGCTAGGTTTTATTTGGATGCTATCAATGTGACAAATTTGGAAGATAATTATCTGCGCAATTATAACTACTACCTGGCGAAACTTAAATATGCCGAGGGTAATAAAGACAATGCATTTATTCTTTTAGACTCTACCTTAAAAATGCATAGAAAATATTATGACACTGAGCTGGCCAGTCAAATTTCCGAGGCTAACGCCAAATTTGAATCAGAGAAGAGAGAAAGTGAAATTTTCCGGCAACAGTTATTAATTGAGCGGGAGAAAAGAAATCGAAATAATATCATTTTCATTTCCGTGGGTTTAATGGGGATCATTATTTTATTTGGGCAGTTGCTCTTGGCCAGATACCGAAAAAAAAGAAGAGAAGCAGAATTAGCCTTAAAGTGGCAGGAGGAACAGGTCAGAAGCCTCCGGGAAATCTCTGAAACAAAAGAAAGAATCTTTAACAACTTGTCTCATGAATTAAAAACGCCCTTGACGATGGTGATTGGTCCCTTGGAAAATACAGCGGGTCAGATTAAAGATTTTCGAGTTAAGGAACATATCGATTTAGCACTGACGAACAGTAAGAAACTGGGGGCTCTGGTTAATGAAATACTAGATCTTGCAAAGCTTGATCAGGGTAAATTACCAGTATATAAGGACACCATCATGGCCAGGGAATTTCTCCTGCGTGTTTTTGGTGCGTTCTCCAGTCTTGCTGCCACCCAATATATTGCGCTGGCTCATAATATAAACGAATGTCCCCAAATCTATATGGAGACTGACCGGGAAAAATTGGAGAAGATCTTTAATAATCTGATCTTGAATGCATTGAAATTTAGTCCAAGTGGTGGTGAGGTAAAGCTGGAATTAAATGTTGTTAGACTTGCAGCGGGCACGTTGGAGGTTTCGATCATCGATGAGGGGATTGGGATTCAGGAACCGAAGCGTATCTTTGAGCGGTATTATCAGGGTTCTGAGACTATCAGTGGGTCAGGCATCGGATTATCTTTGGTGAAGGAGTATTGCGAGTTATTGGGGGGAAATGTTATTGTCGAAAGCGTAGCAGGCAAAGGAAGCCGGTTTACCATCGAAGTACCGGTACGATTGGTTGCGGAGGAGCACGTCAGAGACGGAAGTAACAGTGATTCTGACCATGCCGAAAAAATTTTGGCAGCTGAGGCAACAATGTCCGGAGATATATTAATAGTGGAGGACGATCCTTCCATGGCCAAATACCTCAAGAAGCTCTTGTCGGTAAATTATAATTGCCGGTTAGCATTTAATGGATCACAGGCACTGACGTTTCTTGATACTCATCACTGTGATTTAATTATTTCTGATGTAATGATGCCGGAAATGGATG
>JAGQWV010001004.1 GCA_020437045.1 Saprospiraceae bacterium
ATGTCTTGTATAAGAAAAAGCGGAATTGATCGCCACAATGGGGGCAGTAATCTACACCTGTTCACTAACGTGTAGGAATAGGCATACTTTTATTCTTGCAAAAAAAGCAAATCCATGAGGCATGGACATCGCGGGTATTAAAAAGTATTTTCAATCCGACCGGTTTATACCGGTCATCTTTCATTTGGTCTTTTGGACTATTTGGATTGCATTTCCCTTCGTCACCAATTCGGGAAATGAAAAATTTCGTCAGTATAGTATTGCTATGCTGCCAGTGACCTTAACTCATATTCCTCTTTTCCTATTAAATTCGGAGTGGCTAATACCTAAAATCTTTCGTAAAAAAGGAATTAGAATATATTTGCTTTACCTACTGGCATTAGTACTGGTGTTTGCCACCTTCCAACTGGTATTGAAGGAGTCTATTATTCCTGAGGATTTAATCAGGCATCATTGGGATATATTCTGGGCGGTGGTACCGGCTCTCTTTATTACCGCTATCAGTACTGGCTATGGTTTTATCTACTATCAGATCAAACAGGATCAGGTGGCTCAGGAAATGAAACAAGAGCAGCTAAAGTCCGAGCTCTCTTTTTTACGATCGCAAATCAGTCCCCATTTTATCTTCAATATACTGAACAGTATTGTATATCTGATCAGATCCAAGTCACCTCAGGCGGAGTCCGTAACTATACGATTGTCCGAACTGATGCGCTATATGTTATATGAATCATCTGACACGCAGGTGCCACTGGAAAAAGAACTCGAATACCTGAGTAATTATATCGAGCTCCAACGCATCCGGTTTGATGAAGACGTGGACATATCGGTAGATGTAAAGGGTAATGTTACCCAACAGATGATCGAACCGATGCTACTAATCCCATTTGTCGAAAATGCTTTTAAGCATGGTGTAGGCTTAATTGAAAACCCGAGTATCCAGATAAAGATCCTGGTTGATGAAAATAAGTTGGATTTTCAAGTGCAAAATAAAATCAATGATGCGGATGAAAGTAAGGACAGGGATTCAGGTATTGGTTTGAAAAATGTAAACCGTCGTCTCGAATTATTGTATCCGGGGAGTCATCAATTAAATATCATCCGGCGGGATAACTGGTTTATCATATCCTTAATTCTAGATTTAAATCAACGATCATACCAGTAAGTTTTGCCTGCCAGATCAAAAAAATTAGCAAAAAATGAATTTACGCTGTTTAGTAGTTGATGATGAGAGTTTGGGAAGAAAACTGGTAGAAGAAAATATTCATCAGATCCCTTTCCTGGATCTGGTGGCATCCTGTAAAAATGCTTACGAAGCCATGGAGATCTTACAAAGAGAACCAATTGATTTGATGTTTCTCGACATCCAGATGCCCGGCATGTTAGGCACCAGTCTGGTATCCAGTTTACGAAATCCTCCCATGGTTATTCTGGTCACGGCTTATTCTAATTATGCGGTCGAAAGTTATGATCTGGATGTGATTGATTACCTGCTTAAGCCCGTAAGTATTGAGCGATTTACCAAGGCAGTTTACAAAGCACTGGAGCACAAACAAAAAACTACGAAACCAGCCTCGGAACCCCGGGAACCTACGGTGGTCACCGAAGAAGCCGATCACTTTTTTGTTAACGTAGAATATTCGTTGGTTAAGGTCACCATAAAAGACATCACCCACATTGAAGGGATGAAAGACTATGTAAAAATATTTACGACAACTTCTAAAAAACCAATACTGACCAAAACCACTTTGAAAAATCTGGAAGAGAAATTGGAAAATAAAGGCTTTATGCGCGTGCATAAATCATACATTATAAATATCGCGAAAATTGATTCCATTCGCAGCCACCAGGTCTTTATTGGTGACCATGAAATACCGGTAAGTGAAGTCAATCTGGAAACATTGATGAAAGAATTAAATTTTAATCGTCTTTGAATACATTACAAACAAATAGTTTTTAAAAATCTTACCTCAAGCCCCCAAAAAAATGTCCAGCATTAGACTTTTGTAGCTCATGCTGGACATTGTGGTATCGAAAAAGATGCAATTAATAGCGGTCTATTTCAATTCCTTTTCGACATGCCATTCCGTGGCCTCAATTCGATTAAATTTAAAATCCCATTTTTTAAACATGTGAATCATTGTTTCATTGCTGGCCAAAACATCTGCTTCGACTTTGTGAATACCTCGATCCCTGGCAATCTGAAATATAAAATCTGCCAGTTCCGTACCTAGTCCCTGGCGATGCCATT
>JAGQWV010001005.1 GCA_020437045.1 Saprospiraceae bacterium
TATGAGGAAATCCTTATTTGAATAAGGGGTAATTAAGAAAGATTTATTACTTCCACATCTGAGAAAATCACACTTATGGGTGATTTTCTATTATCAATTTAAAGGCAAATTTGGAGATTCCAATATATGATTTATGAATAGAATAGCAAGGATGCTCTGTCTTATTATGTTTTATTGTGTTTCCAGTACACTATTTGGACAATTATCTGTGTGGGATGGTGAGAGTGACAATAATTGGCACCAAGAGAAAAATTGGATGGGAGATACTTTACCTGCTCTCAATGATTCGGTGGTGATTGATGCTGGGACCGTCATAATAGACGATTTGAATGTAGGCATAAAAATACTATATATGATTAATGGATCTCAACTCACCAATAATAAAATTTTAAGCTTGTCTGGATCAGTGACAGATGGAATATTCTTGGATGGCAGTACTTTTACTAATAACATGCAAATTGAAATTTTTGCTTCTGGAAATGGTGATTTTGAAGACAGGGCCATTGAGATGATTAATGGAAGTATATTCAATAATTTTGGAGGAATTAATATCAAAGATGTATTAAGCTATGGTATTCGAGTCGAGTCAAGTTCAGTCTTCACAAATAGCAACGGTGGTACGATCTTGATTACATCGCATGAGCGAGGCGGAATCGCAGTCACTTCTCCCCAGTCAACTTTCGAAAATAATGGAGATCTATATGTCCTCATGGAAAATGGAGTCGCTCCTCGGGGAGTAGTAGTCAGTAGTCAGGGATCATTCTTCAATCATAATACCCTTAAGATTGATAGTGAAGATCCAGGAGGAAATACCCGCTGTATGGAGGTCGTGAACGGTGGACATGTGGTCAACACAGGATCTATTGATTTGAATGGTATCTATAGCAATCGTGGTATCTCATTAAGCGGCACCTTAAGTTCGTTTGATATTCAGGATGGTCATGTCAATATGCAACTGGACAATGCACAAGGGATTGTAATGTCGGGTGCCAGTATTTTTTCTATCGATTCCGATGCAAATCTTTTGGCTACCGGTACAATTCTAGGATCTTTCATGGAGATGGAAGTCACAGGTACATTTGAATGTCAGGGTATACTTCAGCTTGGCAACTGATCTTTGCTTGGCTTTCTCAATCCCTACGCAGATTTTGAGTTTGATCGGAGAAGTTAAAATGAACTGGACCCCTTAGACATCTTTTTGTGATAAAATGACTCTGAATATTTAGTAGATAACACCTTATGCGAATAAGTCAGAGCTCAAGTAGCGATCACCACGGTCACAGACGATAAACACAATCAGCCCATGATCCAATTCTTGGGAGAGGCGATATGCTGCACTCAAAGCTCCGCCACTACTCATGCCAGCCAAAATGCTTTCTTCCAGAGCTAGCCTTCGGGTCATTTCCGTGGCTTGATCTGTACTGACGTCAATGATTCTGTCGACCCTATCGGGATCAAAAATCTTCGGTAAAAATTCAGGTGACCAACGTCGAATACCGGGAATGCTCGATCCCTCCGTAGGTTGTGTGCCCACGATTTGTACTGCAGGATTTCTTTCTTTCAAAGCCCTGGAGACCCCCATGATGGTACCAGTTGTACCCATAGCGGAGACAAAATGGGTTACTTTACCATCTGTATCTTCCCATATTTCCGGTCCTGTAGTACGGTAATGCATGCCGTAATTATCTGGATTGGCAAATTGATTTAAGGAAAAATATCCTTCATCAGATACCATTTCATCAGCCAATTGTCGGGAATACTCGATTGTTTTTTCAGAGGGTGTCAATATGACCTCAGCCCCGTAAGCTTTCATGGACAAAACCCTTTCTGAAGTAGCGTTGTCCGGCATAATGAGGGTAATTTTAAGATCTAATTTTCTGGCAATCATAGCCAATGCTATTCCAGTATTGCCACTCGTGGCTTCTACCAAATGACTGTTCGTATTGATTTCACCCCGGTCAAGGGCTCCACGAATCATCCCATAAGCGGCTCTGTCCTTAACGGATCCACCAGGATTTTGGCCTTCCAGCTTTGCAAAAATTTTAACTTCAGGATTGCTTGGGATTTTTTGTAGTTCTACAATAGGGGTCTTACCTATTAGGTCAATCAAGTTCATTAATATTCTGTCTTGTAAATGAAAAGGTCCATTTCTTCATCTTTGTCATTATGCATTCGGGCCTGATAATATACTTTGGAGTTGGGGGCGATGCTTTTGGTGATCCAAACGTTACCGCCAATCACACTATGGTGACCAATGATGGTATCCCCTCCCAATATGGTAGCGCCGGCATAGAGTACGACATAGTCTTCTATGGTCGGATGTCTTTTTACCGAGGCATCCTCTTTTCGCACACTTAGTGCACCGAGCGTAACACCTTGATATATTTTTACATGATCACCAATGACGGATGTTTCACCTACTACGATACCAGTTCCATGGTCAATACAGAAATATTCACCGATACTCGCACCTGGATGTATATCGATGCCGGTATGACTATGGGCATGCTCGGAAAGCATCCTGGGGATAATGGGTACATTCAGATCATGTAAACAATGCGCAAATCGATGGGCCGCAATTGCGTAAAAACCAGGATAAGTACGAATGACCTCTTGTTGACTCCTGGCTGCCGGATCACCTTTCTCGAGTGCTTCGATATCTTTCAATAGCAAATGGTAAATGTTAGGCAGGGCATCAAAAAAACTACCACATTTCTCAGGAACGACAGCGTTTTTCATTTCACAGAATGTCAGAAGACTCTGCAATTTGACTTTTAATTCATTCACATGTTTGGCAAATGATGCATAGTCATGGAAAGGAGCATCACTAAATTCAGGAAAAAGAGTGCCCAGCAAATCTTCAAAAAAATCAACGACATTTTTAAATGAGGGACAGTCCGGGCAACTTTGATGTTTTTCGTAAAGTGTCCTGATAAATTCCTCTTTCATTTGGATAGTCGATTTCTTACACTAAGATATAATGAAAAACCTTAATGTGTTAGTGATCCTTAAAAAGTAGAAGATTTTATTGTTCTTTCTGCATTCTGATGACCTGCTTCCAGATATCATCTTCTACAAAGATACCATCCGACAATTGTCTTTTTCGTCTGATGATGGTAGCTTCTCCAGGATAACGTATCGGCTGGTCTTCTTGTTGACGATTTGCACTCTGAAAATGCTCAATTACCTCATTTATCTTGGATGCTAATTCCGATTCTTCACCGAGTGCATCGCGATTTATACAAATAAATACTTGAGAAAGGCTTGTTTCTGCTTCTAATTTGCCGATATCAGCAGTGGAATTACCACCGGATAGGAGGGAGGCAAGCAAGTCAATTATAA